>WFYC01000001.1 GCA_015490295.1 Hydrogenimonas sp.
GTTGTAGGGCCGGCCAGGCCCTGCCAAACTGCGGGCTTTGCCTGGAGTTTGCGTAACATTAGTAAAGTTATATATAATTTCGAAAAAATTTATCGATAATAGGAGGTAAAATATGGCAGAGACGAAACCGAAGCGCCAGAAACAGGTTGTGCTCTTTACCTCACCCGGATGCGTCTGGTGTACGCGAGCGAAAAACTTTTTCAGAAAAAACGGCATCAGGTTCAAGACCATCGACATCAGCACAAACAAGCAGGCGGCCAAAGACTGCGAGCGTCACGGATGCCGCGGTGTTCCCGTCGTTCTCGTGGGCAGCCAGTGGATATGTGGGTTCGACGAACCGAAAATCAAAAAAGCATTGGAACTTAAATGATCACATTCAGCGACCTTCTTCTCAAACTCCAGACCTTCTGGGCGAATCAGGGGTGCAACATAGTGCAGCCCTACGATATCCCTTCCGGTGCGGGTACATTTCACCCGGCAACGCTTCTTCGAAGCCTAGACTCAGGCCCATGGTCGGCTGCATATGTAGCCCCGAGCCGCCGGCCTACCGACGGCAGGTACGGCGAAAACCCCAACAGGCTGGGAGCATATTACCAGTTTCAGGTGCTCATAAAGCCGAGCCCGGAGGATATTCAGGATCTCTACCTGAAGAGCTTGGAGTACCTTGGGCTCGATATCTCCAAACATGACATCCGTTTCGTCGAGGACAACTGGGAGTCGCCGACGCTCGGTGCGTGGGGGCTGGGCTGGGAGGTCTGGCTCGACGGCATGGAGGTGACACAGTTTACATATTTTCAGCAGGTAGGTGGTGTAGCCTGCGACCCGGTGGCTGCCGAGATCACGTACGGAACGGAACGGCTGGCGATGTATCTTCAGGGTGTTGAATCTGTTTTCGATATCGTCTGGAGCGAAAAAGATGGCCGTGTCACCACATATGCGGATGTGCACAAAGAGAGCGAGTACGAATTCAGCAGGTACAACTTCGAGATAGCCGATATCGATATGCTTTTTCGGCACTTCGAAGATGCCGCACGGGAGTGCCGCCGCTGTCTCGATGCCGGATTGCCGCTGCCCGCATACGATCAGTGCATGATCGCCTCTCACCTGTTCAATACGCTAGATGCGAGAAAAGCGATATCGGTTACGGAGAGGGCGAACTACATTCTCAAAATCAGGGAACTTGCCAAAGGATGCGCCGAGCTCTACAAGGAGCAGGAGAGCGAGAGAGAGGCGAGAATCAGGGGTGAAAAAGCGTGACAGTAGGCGAAATATACGAGATTCTAGACGATCTAAGCCCGTTCGAGCTTCAGGAGAAGTGGGACAACAGCGGCCTGCTTCTTGGGGATGAACTACAGCGTGTAGAGCGCGTGGTACTGAGTGTCGATATAGATGGCCGAATGGTCCAAGAGGCCGACGAAGGGACACTCTTCATCCTTCACCATCCACTCATATTTTCCGGGATGAATAGGCTGCTATGGAGCGAATACCCGGCGAACATTCTTCGTGAAATGGTAAAAAAGGGACATGCGTTGATCGCGATGCATACGAACTTCGATAAAACCCACTTAAACCGTTACGTCTTCGAAAAGGTTCTCGGTTTCGAGGGCGGCTGCTGCGAAGAGTTCGTATGCCGGGCCGAAGGGGAGTGGAGAAGCGATGAACTGCTTGAAGATATAAAGCGTAAGCTGGGCCTCGAGAGATTAAGAGTAGTCGGAGAGAAAAGGGATATAAGAAGCGTGGCGATGACAACCGGCTCCGGCGCGAGCCTGCTGGATGAGATAGATGCCGACCTCTTTTTGACCGGCGATATCAAGTTCCATGACGCGATGAAAGCGCACTCGATAGGTCTGATGATGGCGGATATAGGACACTTCGAGAGCGAGCGCCATTTTGCCGATGTGCTTGGGGAGAGTTTGAAAAATTTGCCGATTCCGGTTATAATTGCACAATCAATCAACCCCTTTACCTACATTTAATCAAGGAAATCCATGAACAAGCATCTTGAAGATCTGATCGAGTTGTCCAAGATAGATCAGACCATAGACGCGTTTGAACCGAAAATTGAGGAGGCGCGTTCCAGACTGGACGCCGTAGAGGAGGCCCAAAGCGCAGTCGAGCGCGAGATATTGGAGCTTTCCGAAGAGATCAGGGAGAGTGAGCTCAAAAAGGCGAAGAACGAGCTTCATATTCAGGAACTCAGCGATAAGCTCGAGGCGAACAGAAAGAAGAGTGCCGAAGCGAAGACCGAAAAGGAGATCAAGGCTCTACAGCTCGAAGAGGAGATCGCAAAAGAGCAGCTCGATTTTGCCAACGAAGAGATAGAACGACTCGATAACCTGATAGAGACCAGAAAGAGCGAAATAGAGACCAAGGAGGCTGAACTCGCGGCCCTGAAAGAGAAGAATGCCGCAGTCAAAGAGGAGGTCGAGCAGGAGCTTGCCGAAATCGAAAAAGAGAGGCAGCGCCTTTTCGAACAGAAGCAGGAGCTCATCGCCAAAATGAGTCAGAAGATTCTTGCGTTTTACGACAAGATTCGCCGATGGGCCAAAAACAGCGCCGTAGTTCCTGTGCGCAAGCAGGCTTGCATGGGCTGCTACATGAAGATAAACGACAGGACCTATGCAGAGGTCATCAAAGGTGAAGAGATCACGACATGTCCGCATTGTGGACGCATTCTCTATCTCGAAGTGCAGAAAGAAGAAGAGAGCGCTGAAGCATAACCTTTTCGCGGCCCTCTACACACTCGTCGCATGGGGGCTCTATCTGCTTTCTCTTCCTCTCTTGCTCCTGCTATCGTTAAAAAAGAAGTATCGTCACTCCATTCCGGCGCGATTTTTTCTATGGAAAAACCCTCCGCTGAAAGAGGGCGGGATCTGGTTTCACGCCTGCAGTTTCGGAGAGACGAGAGCCCTTAAGCCGCTCATCGATGTCTTGGGGCGTGAAAAGTGTGCCGTCACCACGACGACGCAGACAGGATTTCTGGAAGCCCAAAAGATCTCCGACGAGGCTCGTTACCTGCCTTTCGAGCCTCTTCTTTGGCTCTGGATCCGCCCGCAGAAGGTGCTTGCGGTTATGGAGGCGGAGCTCTGGTTCCTGCTCTTCTATATCGCGAAACTGCGCGGCGCCAAGACCATGCTCATAAACGCCCGCATTTCAGACAGGTCCTGGAAGAACTATCGCCGTTTCTCCCGGTTCTACGAGAAGATTTTCGGCCAGATAGACGAAGTTTACGCCCAGAGTGAAACGGATAAACGCCGGCTCGAGTTTCTCGGCGCCAAGAGGGTGACGGTTACCGGAAACATCAAGCTTGCGCAGTCGGTACGCGCCACAAAAAGATACCCAAAGCCGTCCGGTACCGTCGTTACGGCTGCCAGTACCCATGAAGGGGAGGAAGAGGGTATTTTGGACTCTTTTTTGGAGTTCAAAAGGGAGTTCGGCGATGCAAGGCTGCTGATCGTTCCAAGGCACCCGGAGCGATTCGACAAGGTCTGCACCCTTGTGAAAAGGGCGGCCCTTGGATCGGGTCTGAGCTTCGGCAGATGGAGCGAGTCGAAGAGTATGGGTGCCGATATCGTGGTCATAGATGCGATGGGTGAACTGATAAACATCTACGCAATCAGCGATATCGTCATACTCGGCGGCGCTTTCGCTCCGATCGGCGGTCACAATCCTGCGGAGGTGCTGCCGTTTGGATGCAGACTCGTAACCGGAAAGCGGATATTCAACCAGAAGGCGATCTTTTCGGAGATGGAGGGTGTCCTCTTTTGCGATCTTCCGGAACTTGCGCGGACTCTTCGGGAGGCGCTCGATGCCCGGTCACCCAGATTGAAACGGGATATAGCTTTGGAACCTATCCTGAAAGGGATTTCCGATGTGGTATGATATAAAAGAGGGGTATGTCGATCTATTGATAAGTGCAAGGC
This sequence comes from Hydrogenimonas sp., assembly GCA_015490295.1. GTDB lineage: Bacteria > Campylobacterota > Campylobacteria > Campylobacterales > Hydrogenimonadaceae > Hydrogenimonas. Next base: position 3,924 of record WFYC01000001.1, read on the forward strand.
CCAACAGCGGCAAGAACGCCTTTGCCGGCATTTACGACAATACTCTGAAGATACTCATAAAAGCGCCTGCAGTCGAAGGTGCGGCTAACAAGGAGCTGGTCAAGTTTCTATCGAAGAGTTTCAAGATACCAAAAAGCGAGATTCAATTTCTCTCCGGCGAGACCGGAAAGAAAAAGCGAATACGTCTGCCCATAAACGAGAAAGTGGAAGAATTTATCAATGCAAAATAGTGAAAAGAAGCAGAAGGCATATAAACTTCTTGCGGTACAGATGGGGTTGTCCAACTCCAAAGCCAAAGAGCTGATCGACAGAGGCGTAGTCTATGTAGGAAACAGAAAAGTTGCCATAGCCAGGGGCGAGCTTCCGATAGAGACCAAATTTCGGGTCCTGAAGCTAAACAGACCCGAGGTGATTTTCGAGAACGAAGAGGTGCTGGTACTCAATAAGCCCGCTTTCTATACGAGCGACGAGGCGGTGTCAGCCTACAAAGAGGCGAGGCTGCTTCATAGACTCGATCGTGAGACAAGCGGAGTCTTGCTTCTGTCGAAGAGCAGATCTTTCCACAAGAGGGCCGAGGAGGCTTTCAGGGCAAGAGCCGTCTACAAGGTCTATACCTGCTGGGTGCAGGGGATGGTTAGTGAACCGGCCACTATAGAGAAACCGATAAAGACGGTCAAGAAAAACGGCATTGCCTACAGCAAGATCGACAGGAGAGGCAAAGAGGCGATAACCTATATAGAGCCGCTGATGATCATAGGCGGGCGTACCAAACTCAGAGTTGTAATCGAGACAGGACGTACTCACCAGATAAGGGTGCACCTGAAGAGTATCGGCCACCCGATAATCGGGGATACGCAGTATGGAGTGATGTCGAACCAGACAAACAGGATGCTCCTTCATGCGCTCGAGCTGAAGCTTCTCGGGTATGATTTCAAGGCAAAAGAGCCGAAAGGTTTCGATGTCTACGCCGGCGGGGCATAATCTTATATTTAATTAAAATTAAAGTGTTTATAAGCTAGAATTCCAGACTTTGAGTAGAGCCCTCGGTTTATAGAAGGGGAGATTTCAAGCCAAAAGCAGGAGCGGGTGTGTTCGAGTCGTTAAGCAGCAGTTTCCAAAACGCCATATCGAAGATACGTTTCAAAGATGACGAGAAGGCGCTGAAGCGTGCCCTCGGCGAGCTTAAAAAGTCTCTTTTGAAGGCGGATGTACACCATAAGGTGGTCAAAGAGCTGCTAAGCGTCGTGGAGCGCGAAACGAAGCTTGCCGGAATCGGCAAAGAGAACTTCCTGAAAGCTTTGAAAAACGAGTTGACGCAGATTCTGACCGCTCCCGGAAAACAGGGTTTCGTCTACAGCTCGACGCCCCCTACCGTAGTTATGATGGCGGGTCTGCAGGGATCGGGTAAAACTACCACGTCGGGCAAACTGGCATACTACCTCAAGCTCAGAAAAAAGAGGGTCCTTCTCGCCGCGGCCGATCTGCAGCGTCTTGCGGCCGTCGAGCAGCTGAGGCAGATCGCCTCTCAGATAGAGGTGGAGGTTTTCGCCGACGAGTCGATCGAGGATCCGGTCGAGGTGGCAAAAAAGGCGCTGCAAAAGGCCAAAGATGGCAACTACGACGTCCTGATAGTCGATACCGCCGGCCGTCTTGCCATAGATGAAGAGCTTATGGATGAGATAAAGCGTGTCAAAGAGGCCCTTAATCCCGACGAGATCTTCTATGTAGCCGACTCTCTGACCGGACAGGATGCCGTAAGAAGCGCTGCAGCTTTCAACAAGGAGCTCGGCCTTACAGGCGTGATTTTGAGCAAATACGACGGTGACAGCAAGGGCGGCGTAGCGCTTGGAATCGCGAAGCAGGTCGGAGTTCCTCTTCGTTTCATCGGCTCCGGCGAGAAGATGCCCGACCTCGAGGTTTTCATTCCCGATCGTATCGTGAACCGCCTTATGGGTGCGGGAGATATCGAGTCTCTGGCCGAGAAGGCTTCGGCCGTCATAGATGAAAAAGAGGCCAAGAGGGTGGCCAGGAAAATAAAGAAGGGGCAGTTCAACTTCAACGACTTTCTCGAGCAGCTCGAACAGATGAAGAAGCTCGGAAGCCTCAAGTCGATCGTCGGCATGATTCCGGGAATGGGCAAAATGGCAAATGCCCTGAAGGATATGGACCTCGAAAACTCCGGGGAGATAAAGAAGATAAAAGCACTCATAAGCTCCATGACCCCGGCTGAGCGCGAGAATCCCGATCTTTTGAACAATAGCCGCAAGCGCCGTATAGCGAAAGGGGCCGGTCTCAACCAGATGGAGGTCAACAAGGTGCTCAAGCAGTTCAAGAATGCAGCGAAGATGGCCAAAAAGTTTTCCGGCAAAAAAGGTATGCAGGATCTTCAGAACATGATGAGCCAGATGCAAGGCGGCGGATTTCCCCGCTGAATGAGCCCAGGGACATTGACCTAAACGATCCCGTCAATCGCTTAGGTCAATGCCTCTTCGGCAACTGAAAAACAACAATATCTTAAGGAGAAAAGATGACCACAATCAGACTTACACGCATGGGGCGCAAAAAGCGACCGTTCTACAGAATAGTAGTGACCGACAGCAGAAAGAGACGAGACAGCGGCTGGATAGAGTCGATAGGGTACTACAATCCCATGACTGAACCCGCTACCGTAAAGATCGACGAAGAGAGGCTCAATTACTGGCTGAGCGTCGGAGCCAAGCCGAGCGAACGCGTCAAGAAACTTGCCGGAAAGTAATATGATCGAAGATTTTGTGCGCGATTTCGCCAGGCTGATCGCGTCTCATCCCGAAGAGATCTCCGTAAAGCGGCAGAATCTCGGTGAGAATTTCGATGAGATAGTAATCTACGCGCACAAAGACGATGCCGGAAAGCTGATAGGCAAAGAGGGGCGTATGATAAATGCGCTCAAAACCGTTATCAGCGGCTGTAAAGCGAAAGACGGTATCAGCTATCGGGTCAATGTCCAGACGATAGAGGAGCCGAAGGGGTGAACCCCGAAAAGATACCGGTAGCCCGAATAGGCAAAACTGTGGGGCTCAAAGGCGAGATGCGCCTCAATCTATTGAGCGATTTTCCGGAACAGTTCAAGCCCGGAGCCCTCTTTATGAGCGATCGGGGCGATCTGACGATCGCTTCGTACAGCCCTTCGAGAGGAGTAGTGCGTTTTGAGGGTATAGATAGCATCGATGAGGCCAAACCTCTTACCAATGCCTATCTATATACTACGAAAGAGACGGGCGAAGCGGCTTGCAGACTGAAGAAGGGTGAGTACTTCTGGTATCAGATAATCGGTCTCGATATTGTTGAAGAGGGAGAGAAGATCGGAACGGTAAAGGATATAGAGCGTCTTGCCGGAACCGACTATCTTCAAGTCGAGACTTCAGGCTCCCTGGTCGAAAAAGGGTATTCGAAAAGTTTCCTGATCCCCTATATCGACCGCTATATCGAAAACGTCGATCTGGAAAGAGGGTTTGTCGAGACAAGAGGCGCCAAAGAGATTCTGGAAGCGAGCTGATGCGCTTTACATTCGTCACACTCTTTTGGCCCCTGATGGAGGGGTATTTCGGCGACTCCATTCTAAAGCGGGCCATTGAAAGCGGCATTCTGGAGATAGACCATCTCGATCCGAGAGATTTTACGAAAGATCGCCACCGAAAAGTCGACGATACGATGGCGGGGGGCGGGGCCGGCATGGTTATGATGCCTCAACCGCTCTTCGATACCCTCGGGCATCTGAAGGAGAAATCGAGCGATGTCCATATCGTCTTCACGACACCCGTAGGGAAGCCGTTCGGCCAAAACGACGCCAGAAGGCTTGCCCAAAAGAGACATATCGCGTTTGTGAGCGGCCGCTATGAGGGAATCGATGAGCGCGTCGTAGAGACTTTCGCGGATGAGTGCTTTTGCATAGGTGACTACATTCTTACGGGCGGGGAGCTCCCGTCTCTGGTCATGGCCGACGCGATAAGCAGAATCGTGCCCGGAGTTTTGGGAAATGCGCAATCTTTGGAGTCGGAGAGCTTCGAGTCGCATCTTCTGGAGGCCCCGGCTTTCACCAGACCTAAAAGTTTCCATAATTTAAGCGTCCCTTCAGAATTTTTAAAGGGAAATCATAGTAAAATTAACGCCCTTAAAAAAACGATGGCGTTGAGCAAAACAAAATATTTTCGCCCGGAGCGATATTTGAAATTTACCCAAAGGGAAAGTGATGAAAAATCGATATATTGAGTCATTCGAGAAGTCTCAGATTGAAAGCAAGAATATCCCGGAATTTCGTGCCGGAGATACGGTTCGAGTTGCCGTAAACATCAAAGAGGGCGAAAAGACCCGTATACAGAACTTCGAGGGTGTCTGCATCGCCATACGTGGTGAGGGAACGGGCAAAACTTTCATAGTCAGAAAGATCGGTGCCAACAATGTCGGTGTCGAGCGAATTTTTCCGCTCTACTCGGACAGCATCGAAAATATAGATGTGGTAAGACGCGGCCGGGTACGCAGAGCGAAACTCTTCTATCTGCGTGGACTGCGCGGTAAAGCTGCAAGAATCAAAGAGCTTCGAAAAAAGTAGTCTTTTAGCGGAGAGGCTGAAAGCCTCCCGCACTGCATTCAAACCATATCTTTTCAAAATATCCGCATATTTATAACTATCTCGAAAGCTTCCATTTTGTAAACTACGTTACCAGTATCTTATACCAAACCAGAATAAAAAGAGAACGAAACAGTTGGTCGTCACCGCAGTGAGACTTGCGGGAGCGAGTCGAACGAAAACCGGCCGAAAATCGTGAAGCGAAGCTGGGAGAAGCGTATAGCGAAAGTAAACTGCTTTACTTTCGCAGCTTCGCACGACGCTGCGTATATGCCGAAGGCATAGCAGACGTCCGCGCTTACGATTTTCAGGCTTTCGTCGACGTCCTGAAGGTCGCGAAGCACCTGCCCGGCGAGGATAACGGACAACTGTTTCGTTTTCAGTCGGGTATGGTATTACCTATGGTACCGGCATCAATTTCAACGGGAGTTATCGATGAAAAAGATTCTTGTTTCACTTCTCTTCTTCACCGTTTTAATTTTCGCACAGGATGCGAAGCAGAGTTATCCGCAGGTGCTCGTGCATACGAATATGGGCGATTTCACGCTCCAGATCAGACCCGATATCGCACCTTTGGCGAGCGAAAATTTCCTGACACATGTAAAGAACGGTTACTATAACGGGACGATATTCCATCGTGTAATAGAGGATTTCATGATCCAGGGAGGCGATCCGACCGGCACCGGAAGAGGCGGAGAGTCGATATGGGGCAAGCCGTTCAAAGATGAGTTTGCGCCCAATGTAGTCTTTGACAGACCGGGGATTCTGGCGATGGCGAATGCCGGAAGGAATACAAACAGAAGCCAGTTTTTCATTACTGTCGCTCCCACGCCGTGGCTGAATGGGCGTCATACTATATTTGGATATGTGGTAAAGGGGATGGATAACGTTATAAAGATATCCGAAACCGGCGTAGACAGGTACGACAGGCCCGTAAGGCCCGTAAAGATAATAGAGACTAAGGTTATCGAGTAGACTCCTGCTCTATCTGTAGAGTAGACTCCTCTCTATCTGTTTCTTGGTGTTTCTCCTCCACTTCTTTAGAGAGCGGCTTTACGATCTCCTCATCCGTGCTATTTCGAGCGGGAAGCTCCTCTTCGTCTATCAGCGCTTTATGGAAGAGTTTCCCTTTTTCGAGAGCCTCCGAAAGCTGCTTTGAGGGTTCTCCTTCTGAAGTGACTATCGTAATGTTCAATATCGGGACAACAGCCTCCGCACAGGCTGCCGCTCTGGTTACACTCTTTTTGGAACCCTCTCTGTATTTCTCGAACTCCCTGCCCTCGGTGTACTGAATACGCTTCATGACGGCGTTGTATTCCTCTAAGAAGATATCGAAAGTCTCCAGTATCTTTTTGAGCTCGGATATCTCTTCGTCGAGTCTCTGTATCGATGAGATGTAGTGCCCTTTACGATCCCTGTAGTTTTCGGCATCGGCATAACTCTTTTGGGCTTCCGAAAGGTTGCGTCCGGAGCTTTTGGCCATAAAAAGCGACCAGGTCGTCAAAGCGGCGGTGAGCGCAGCAGCGGCTACTCCCGCCGCACCCCACACCGCCGATGCACCCGGATATCCGAATGCGCCTCCGCCGATCCATACAAGCAGTTTCTGGAGCGTTCGGTGATCGGTGAGGGTTTGCGGATCGAGCGGTATCCCCGTCGCTATCAGTGCGACCACAAGAGCGGCGGCTACCGTAATAAGTGCAGCTGCCAGTGATGCGGTTGCGGCTTTGAATTTCCCTCTTTTTGCGACAGCTATCTCTATAGGCTCGATCTCGTCGAGGCGCTCTGTAAGATCTTGCATCTGGGTGCCGAAAGGTCGTTCGGATATATCTGCCATCTCTACGGGTTTGGCCCCCTCGATTTTGAAAAATAGGTCGTGGAATCTTTTTATGGTCATTCTGGCCAGATGATTACGGAGGCTGTCGGCTTCCGCAACACTCTTTTCAAGCCGCTCTTTTGCCAGAGCACTCTTTTCATCGGTCTCTTCGATTATTCGGCGCGCCTCATCTATAAGCTCTTCGGCTTTTTTCTGTTTCTGAAGTGTCGAAAACATGGAGCCTCCTGGTAGACTTCCTGCATGACGTCTGTAGAAACTTGATTTCTGCAGACTCGTTGGCCGCTATGGCACCAAAGCTTGCTCCTAAGAAGCGTGACCGCTTGCTAAAGAGGTCAGTATCCCTTCATCGCCGCACGAGCTTCCCGATCCGCCGTTTTCTTTTTGAGCGTCTCTCTCTTGTCGTGCTTCGTTTTGCCCTTGGCAAGGGCGATCTGAAGTTTCGCGCGGTTTCTTTCGTTAAAGTATAACATCAATGGAACGATGGCCAGTCCCTCCTGCTTCACCCTGCCGAGCCATTTATCTATCTGCTTGCGGTGAAGAAGCAGTTTTCTGGGTCGTTTTTCGTCCGGCTTGTAATGAGGGTTCGTACTCTCCAGCAGGGTTATATGCATACCGAAAACCCACGCTTCGCCCTTTATAATCCGTACGTAGCTATCTTTGAGATTGACGCGTCCCATACGAATCGATTTGACTTCGCTCCCGAGCAGCTCTATTCCCGCTTCAAGCTTCTCCAAAATCTCATATTCATGAAAGGCTTTTCTGTTTCTGGCTACGATCTTGATCGACATAGGGTTTCCTTGGTGCTGTGCGGCCCTTTGCGCAGTATAGTTATTGAAAGCCGTATTATACACCACACGGGCGTAACAGAGGCATTTTGTCAGATCTTTTCAAAGAGCGTACTGCCGCTGCCGCTTAAGAACATCCCGGTGCGTGCATACTCTTTCAGTTGTGGATATATCAAAAGTGCCGCCGGGTAGAGATCGTTCGCCTCTTCGGGTTCCAGCGACTCCATCAGCTCATCGCTTGGAACTTCCAGCCACTCCTTCGCCGCATCATGGTCTATCTTGTCGGAAAAGGAGTTTCTGTAGGTTTTGTATACTGCGGTCGTATCGCAGTGGATTGGAGGAGTATGGAGCCTGACATGCGGTGCCCGCTCTTCATACGGAACGATGATCTCTCCGATCCCTTCTACATTTGCGCTTTCGTATCCGTAGACGAAAAACGGAACATCCGCTCCTATCTTTTGGCCAATAAACGCCAGATTTTCGGTAGATATATTCAGCGAGCATACTTCGTTGCAAAGGTGCAGAAAAGATGCGGCGTCGGAGCTTCCGCCCCCGAGACCGGCTCCTGCAGGAATCTTTTTTTCCAGATGTACCGCATGCTCTTTAAAGAAAGCCTCGATACCCGGAGCCTCCTCCCTGAGCAATCTGTAGGCTTCGCTGACGGTGTTGTTTTCGGGCAGTGGGGTGTCGCAAACCAGTTCGAATCCGGCAGTCGGGCTCCTCTTTTTTTCGAAACTGATCGTGTCATAGAGCGAATCCACCCGTACAAAACGGGAGCGCAGCTCATGGTAACCGCCCCGGATACCGGTGATTTTGAGAAAGATATTGATTTTTGCCGGCGCATGGCGTCTCATGATTTGACGAGCTTCTCCTTGAGCGTGTCAAGAATCTGTGTCGGAGCCTCTCTCGATGCTTTTTTGTTCTCTTCGCTTACGGCCAAAAAGAGCTCCTCTCTCAGTATCGTGACATTGCCGGGGGCCTCGATTCCGATGCGTACTCCATGCTTCTCGCATGAGATTATCTTGACAACGATATCGTCGCCGATACGAATGGCTTCATCTTTTTTGCGTGTCAGTACGAGCATAGTTCCACCTTGTTTAGCAGATAGGCAACCCGGTCGCCGTCGTCTATCTCTATGATAGCAAAATATTTGTCAAAAAGGGTGTGGTATGTACCGGGATTTTGGTTTTCGAACTTCGACTTTTCCAGTTTTCTGCCCAGCATAAGATCGGTCTCGTCGCCAAGATAACGGTTTTGCGGCGGCTTTAGATAGTCGATCGGATTTAGAGGTTTTTCGTTTTCGTAAACGAACGATCCTTCCCGTATGCGCTCGAGATAGCTCAGCGCTCCGTTGCATCCGAGCCTTTTTGCGACAGCAGCCGCGAGGGAGCGGATGTAGGTGCCTTCGGAGACATCCGCTTCGAAAGTTACGAACGGGTGCCTGTAGTGAATGAGCCTTGTCTCGTAGATTTTTGACGTACACTCGGCAAGTCTAACCTCCTCCCCGGCGCGTGCCAGGTCGTAGGCTCTTTTGCCCTCAACCCGTTTGGCGCTGAAACTGGGCGGAGTGTAGGTGAAGTCGCCCTCGAACGACTTGAGTACGGAGACGACTTCGGCTTCACCGAAAGGGGAAACCGGATCTATCTCTTTTACGGACTCAATATCGAGAGTTTCGCTCACTGCTCCCAGCCAGAGAACCGCTCTGTACGTTTTTGGACTCTTTTTTAGAAACCGGAACAGCTTGGTATACTGGCCGAACGCTATTATCAAAACACCGCACGCGAAAGGGTCGAGGGTGCCGGAGAAACCCGCTTTTTTGGCGCCGTATCGCCTTTTTATCCGGGATAAAAAGGAGTTAGAGCCCGTAAACATCGGCTTTTTCGCCGTAAAGAGGCGGTTTACGCAAGGCATGTTACGATTTCGCATCCATTAAAACAGATATAGACATTGGGCAGCTACACCTTTTCAACGAAAGAGGAGAGTATCTCTCTTCTGTCACCGCCGAAATTTATCTGAAGTTTGAAATCGCGTCCCGCTCGAGATACGCCCAGGACGCGCCCGATGCCGAACAGCTTGTGTTTCACCAGATCCCCCTTTTTGTATCCGACAGATTTTTCGATAACCAGCGAACCTTCCAGCAGTCCGGCTTCGGTCAGGAAACGGCTTTTTTCCAACTGTTTTCTACGCCCTTTGTGAAAACGGCTCTGCACGGTAGAGAGTGTGAGAGTCTCTTTGGCCCTCGTCATAGCCACGTAGCCGAGCCTGCGCTCCTCCTCGATGTCGCATCCGTCTCCCAAGAGCGGGAAAAACTCCTCTTCCATACCTATTACAAAAAGGTGAGCGAACTCCAGCCCTTTTGAGGCGTGGACACTCATGATGGAGATCTGCTCCCCCTTGATCTGGTCCTGATCGCTCTGGAGCGAAATTTCGTTCAGAAATGCGTCCAGGTTCATATCGGGATTTTTCTTTACCATATCGCGGAAGAGGCCGTAGAATTCGTCCAGGTTGAGTACGCGCTCCATTCCGTCTGGCATCGAGGCGTAGTACTCTTTAAGGCCGATCGTGGGCTCCAGCGCCTCGATAAACTCCATTGTGGAGCGCTCGAGGGTCTCCTGTAGAATCTCAAGGTCGTTTATGAACCGGTTGATGGAAGCGTAGGCTTTTTTACTCAGAAGCTGCGAGAGTTCGGACTTCGGCGTCTCCGCCAGGAACCGGCAGAGCGATTGCCTGCGCTCGAAGGCGGCCTTTTCTATCTTGTCTATCGTAGCTTTGCCGATTCCGCGCTTGGGTCTGTTTATGACGCGTTTGAAGCTGAAATCGTCGTGGCTGTTGGCAATGATGCGAAGATAGCTTATGGCATCTTTGATTTCAGCCCGTTCATAGAAGCGCACACCGCCGACGAGCTGATATGCTATACCGGCGCGGTTGAGCCCCTCTTCGAGCGAGCGTGAGAGTGCATTGACGCGATAGAGAACCGCTATTTCACCTGCCGGAACCCCGCTCTCTATGAGCTGTTTGACGGCTTTGGCTACCTTGTCGGACTCTTCGTTCTCGTCATGACTCTGAAACAGTGTTATCGGCTTACCTTTCCCTTTTGTGCTTATAAGCGTTTTTCCCAGGCGTCCGCGGTTGTGCCGGATCAGCAGGTTGGCTGCGGAGAGAATCTCTTCGGTGGAGCGGTAGTTGTTCTCCAGCTTGACTACTTTGGTTCCCTCGAACATATTGGAGAACTCCAGGATATTTCTGATATTTGCCCCTCTCCAGCCGTAGATGCTCTGATCGTCGTCACCCACTACACATAGATTGGTGTGGGAGTGGCAAAGCTTTTTGAGAAGTTGCAGCTGAAGTTCGTTCGTATCCTGATACTCGTCTACCATTATATAGCGGTAGCGTTCGCTCATACTTTTTCTAAGATCCTCATTCTCATCCAGAATCCGGTAGCTCAGCATAAGCAGGTCGTCGAAGTCGACGAGATTGTTCTCCTCAAGATACTCCTGGTAGGTTTTGTAGACTCTCGAAATTGTCTTGTAGTTCGGGTGCTCAGCCTGTTCGACAGCCTGTTTCGGATCTATAAGAGAGTTCTTGTATCGGGAGATCTCACTGGCTATCAGCGGTGTCGGCAGCTCTTTGCTGATCTGCTTCACTATCCGTTTTTTGTCGTCGGTATCGATGACGATGAAATCGTTTTTGCGCCCCAGCCTCTCTATGTTGAATTTCAGAAAGAGCAGTCCGAATTTATGGAAAGTGCATAGCAGCGGCGGGTATACGGGGCTCTCTATCATCGAGAGCGCCCTTTCGCGCATCTGCGTAGCCGCCTTGTTCGTAAAGGTGAGTGTAAGGGTATTCGCGGGGTCGATTCCGAGTGAAAGCAGATACGCAAGACGCGAAGTGATGGTTTTGGTCTTTCCGCTGCCGGCTCCGGCAAGTATGAGCATGGGCCCGTCGATATGGCATGCGGCTTCGCGCTGCTGAGGATTGAGTTCTTCCAATATCTTGTCCATCGATCAGTTATCTTTTCTAAATGAGACTTCGCATATGCGCACCAGTCGGTTTCTCAAAACCTTACTTCTGCCGCGCATTACATTTACTAATTAATTCAAGTATACCAAAAAAAAATTAATAATACGGTTATTGCTCAAGGAAGCGGCAGTGTAGAAAAAAGAATTTACGGAGAAAAATAGAGAAATAATAAAAAATTATTGCTTTTGGAAAAATAATTTGCTAGAATAACAAATAAAAATATTAAGGATAGATTATGTTGAAGGATTTTGCGAAACTGGAGACTTTTTTGACGGTTATCCGTGAACACAGTTTTTCCAAAGCTTCAGCAAAGCTTGGGATCTCTCAGCCTGCCGTAACGCAGCAGATCAAATTCATAGAGAAATATCTCGACTGCAAAGTTATAGAGCGTAAAAAAAATGGTGTAATTCTTACGAAAGAGGGTGAAGACCTCTACCGCATAGCGCTTCGACTCGAGAAGTGTATAAACAGTGCCGAAAGAGATCTGATAAAGATCATAAACAAAGAGATAACGTTTAGAATAGGTGCCTCGTTTACCATAGGAAACTTCGTGATTCCAGGCAAGTGTCTGAACAACATCAAAGAGGTGATACACAACGATGTGCAGGTAAAGGTTGAGCTCTCGGCGCAGGTTATAGACGATATTCTCAACAAGAAGATAGATCTTGGACTGATTGAATCTCCGGTTTTCAAAGATGACGTAATCTATCGTGAGTGGCTCGACGACGAGCTTGTGATCTTCAGCAACCGTCCCCTTCCGAAATATCTGAAGCCTGACGATCTTAAAAGCTTCCGCTGGATCTGCCGCAACGAGTCATCGCATACCAGGAAGCTCGTAAAAGAGGTTTTCGAAGAGATAGGATTCGACTGTAACGGACTTGACGTTCTGTATGAAGTCGACAGCACCTCCACACTGAAAGCCTCCATCCTCAAGGCGGATAAAGATGAAGAGAAGCCGCCGGTGGTTTCGGTCATCTCCCATGCTGCCGTTGCGGATGAGGTGGAAAACGGACTGCTTTACGAGTCGAAAATCCGCGGTCATCGCATAAAGAGAAAGCTCTACATAGCCTACTCCAAAGAGCGCAAACACGATGCCTTTATAGAAAACGTCGTAGGATACCTGCAGCAGGCCAAGTGTTAGTGGGCCGATCAGGTTGCGGCTCTCCTACTCTCAAGCGGTGGCGGGAGGGTCAACTCTTTTTGATAAACTTCCTGTTTTCCGGATTGCTTAGAAGGGCGTCCATGGAGCTCTTCACTCCGGGCTCATCTATCTGCGCTTCGTCGATGTCGGCGGGAAGTGACATATTGATAAGCAGGGGCGTTTCATCCACTATGACCTGCAAAACTGCCAAAATAGGCATGGAAACGACACTTCCGAAGTTATTAGGTCCGAATCCCGCTTCAAAAAATATATCGTGCTCCGTTATTTCGAAACTCTCGAATGTGTATCCGGCTATCATGAAGAGTGTGACGTTTTGAAGCTGTTCCGAAAGCTCCGGCGGAAGGGGCGGGTCGAAAGATACATACTCGATGTTGCAGAGCAGGCCGAAGGGTATGTCTCTTTCGAGCAGAAGGGCCATAATCTCCCTAAGGTGGCTCTGCATCATGCTCTGAAACTCGGGGCTGTTTACAAGTTTTACGATCATATTGCCATCTTTGTCCGTTATCTGTCGATTATTATACCACTTTCCACAGGCTCGAATCCTATCATCGCATTCAGCAGTGCAAACTTCCGAAAATTCCGAATCTCTCTGCATGAAATATCCCGCGGTAAGAGAAAACCGCTTTTTACCAATCTTTCGCGGGTCGTACCTCTTAAAAGCGGGCTTTTGGGAGTGACCCAGTTTCGCCCGTTGAAAAAGGCGATATTGGCTATCGATGTATCGGTTACTAAACCGTCGCGGACGATTAGTATCTCGTCCGCCTCGCCCCTCCTTTCGAAGAGCTCTTCGATCTGCCCCCTGTCGGTGAACTTGTGGGCGTAGCCGATCTGTGAATCGACTATCTTGAGCCTCTTGATACCTCTCGGTCTGTACGGGGAGTAATGGACACTCCTTAAGACTCTGTCGTAAACGACCCTGCATTTGAGTATGCCGGTGCCTGTAGGAGGATGTATTACGGAAGAGAGATCCAGCTCTTCGATCTCATCTCCAAAGAGTGCCGCCCTGCTTGAATCCAAGCGGGCCTGGTGGTACGAGAGATGTTGGATCGATCCGTTATGGATGCATATTGTCTCGAAAAGCATGGAATCTCCTTTCGTGCCGGGTAGAAAGAGCCGGCGTACGCTCTAGGTCTCTTCGCTGAAAAGTTCGGTGCTGAGGTAGCGCTCACCCGTGTCGCACAGAACGGTCACTACGGTTTTACCCCTGTTTTCCGGGCGCGATGCTACCTTCATCGCGGCGTGTACGTTCGCACCGGAAGAGATTCCCACGAGAATCCCCTCCTCTTTCGCTATGCGCCTGCTCATCGCGAAAGCCTCTTCGTTGGATACCTTTATAACCTCCTCATAGACTTTCGTATAGAGGATTTTGGGAACGAAACCGGCCCCGATACCCTGTATCTTATGCGGTCCCGGAGCACCTCCGGAGAGAACGGGAGAGCTGCTCGGCTCGACGGCAATTACTTTTACAGAAGGATCTCTCTCCTTCAGAACCTCTCCGACTCCGGTTATGGTTCCGCCCGTCCCTACGGCCGCTACGAAGATGTCGACCTTGCCGTCGGTATCGCGGAGAATCTCTTCGGCCGTCGTCTTTCTGTGGATCTCCGGGTTGTCGGGATTTTCGAACTGCTGCAGAATCAGGGAATTTTTGATCTCCTCTCTCAGTTCGCGTGCGCGGTCTATCGCACCCTGCATCCCCTCTGCCGCAGGGGTCAGCTCGAGTTGCGCTCCGAGTGCTTTTAAAAGCTTTCTTCGCTCTATACTCATAGACTCGGGCATCGTAAGTATCAGCCTTATCCCCTTGGCGGCGCATATGCTCGCAAGAGCTATGCCGGTATTGCCGCTCGTAGGTTCTATGACTGTACTGTTTTCGTCTATGATCCCGCGTTCAAGCGCACGCTCTATCATGTTTTTGCCGATACGGTCCTTCACCGACCCTCCCGGATTCATGAATTCACATTTTCCAAGAATCGTGCATCCTGTCTTTTCGCTCGGCGTGTTGAGCCTTACCAGAGGGGTTCCGCCTATAAGTTCCGTTACATCTTTCGCTATTTTCATAATTGGCATCTCCTTGTGTAAATCGTTGCCGTACCGTTTTTGCCCGGCATATTCGAGAGTGTCTCGTATGATAGTAGCATAAGAAATAATAAAATCGAATTATATAGAGGTACGGAGTTTGGGTCAGTGCGGTGAAATCACTGCCGTAATGGGGCCGTTGGTGGCGTGGTATATCGTCGTTTCGTGGCGGTTTGCCTGAAGCTGCAGAAGCAGCCTCTGCAAGGATGGCTCGATGGATGGCAGAAACCAGGCGTTGTTGCTTATGGCGACCATATATTCAGGGTCGCCCTCGTAGAGCCTGTCGCTGGTCGCTTCGTAGCATATGGCGTTACGCCACTTATGCCCCAGCATGAAAAAATCGCTCGGTTCGGAAGCTGTGCGGTAGTCGCTTGCGCCTTTGAAAAATATATCATTAATCCATTCTCCTATCCAGGATGGGAGTGGCACCTCTTCGCCGAATGGGACCAGGACGACCTTGTGCATCACTCTCAAACTCCCTTTTTGAAAAAGATATGTCGAGTTGTACGATCTGCCCTTTTCGTGGTAGAGCGCTCCGGTTACGATAGTGATTTTTCTGCTTATATCCATCAACTCTTCGACCAGTTCAGGCTCTCTGTTGAGGTATAGCGGGAATGCGCTTTCCGGAAGCACCACCGCCTTGTAACCCTCTCTTTGAGCCTCTTTTATGGATGTGACGTTGGTCTGGATGATAAGGTTCAGATAGCGCGGATCCCACTTGTCCCGCTGATTCAGTGAGGTCTGAACCGGTTTTACGGAGAGGTTCGGGGGTGGACTCTCTTGCGGCAGGTGCAAAGCGCCAATTATCAAAACCGGTGCAAACCAACGCCGCCTGCCGCGCATGGCGGCAAAGAGTGCCAGTGCCGCAAGTACGATCCAGAGCCGCCACAGGTCGTCGCCGATGATCGAGCCGGTAAAAAGCAGTGCCGGCCTGAACCAATCGAACCCCATCGGGTGGAGCCACTCCATAACACCCAGAGCCGCTGCGCGTAAAACCGGATGCCCCAAAAAACCGATGAGCCAGAAGATCAGCCCGTAAACGAGCCCCACCCCGACGATTACAAAAGGGATCATCCACGCAAGATCGTAGTAGCGGAAACTGAGCCCGATCCACCAGAACCAGAAGAGGGCCGTGAAAAAGCCGCTCCAAAAGAGTGCCGGCCGCTCAAGAGTGAGCCAGAAGTAGAGGGTGAGAACCCCCAAAAAGGCTTGAAGATATGGAAAATGGATGCCGAAATGAAACATGTAGATGAATAAAGATGCACAAAGTGCTGAAAGAAAGCCTAAACTTAGCGAAGCGGTGTTAAAATAGCGCATTGAAATTTTCACATAGAAGGATTAAAGATGAACGGTGCCGAGCAGGGGAATATTTTAGCTTCATTGTTTCCGCTTCTGATTCTGTTTGCGATCTTCTACTTTCTGGTCATCCGCCCGCAGCAAAAGCAGGCAAAAGAGCACAAAGAGATGGTCGCTTCACTGAAAAAAGGCGACAAGATCGTCACTACAGGCGGTCTGATCGCCGAAGTGATCAAGCCTGAAGAGGATTTTATCAAAATCAAGCTTAACGACGAAACGATCGTCAAACTCGTGCCGGACTACGTTGCAAGAAAGATAGAGGATGAAGCTTAACTACCGCGTCGTCATCTTTGCAGCCGCGGCGATTTTCGGCATAGTGCTCTCGATGCCGTCGCTGCTTCAGATGGAGAAAGGGTCGAAAATCACTCTCGGCCTCGATCTGCAGGGAGGGCTTCATATGCTCCTCGGTGTCGATACGGACGAAGCGATAAGATCAAAAATCAAATCGCTCGCCTCCGCGATAAAGTATGCCGTCGAAGATGAGGACCTTATTATAGACGGGTTCAAGGTAAAAAACGGCAATGTCGAATTTGAACTTCTCGACAAGGACGATATGCCGAAGATGGATGCGATTCTTGAAAAGATGGAGGGGATCGCCGTTGAGAAAGACGGCATGAAGTACATGGTCTCCCTGACTCCGGCCGAAAAAGAGTCGATAAAAAAGTATGCGATAACGCAGGCGGTGGACACCATCAGAAACCGTCTCGACCAGTTCGGTCTGGCCGAGCCGACGGTGGCGAAACAGGGAAAAGAGAAGATACTCGTGGAGGTTCCGGGGATAAAGACGCCCGAGCAGGAGCAGCGGATTCGCGAACTGATCGCCAAGGCGGCCCACCTGCAGCTGATGGCGATAGATGAGGAGCGGGCCGCGAATGTCGACAACATGACGCCGGCCGAAGCTGCCAAATACGGCGACGTCATACTGCAGGGTGCCCAGGACGGGCGCAAATACCTCGTGAAAGAGATTCCGATTCTCGACGGCTCGATGCTCACCGATGCCCGTGTGGCGTTCGACCAGAGCAACCAGCCCGTGATCAACTTCTCCCTCAACTCACAGGGTGCGCAGATCTTCGGCGACTTCACTGGCAAAAACGTCGGCAAGAGGCTTGCGGTAGTGCTCGACAACAAAGTCTACAGCGCGCCGGTGATTCGGGAGCGCATCGGCGGAGGAAGCGGCCAGATCTCCGGCGGTTTCAGCGTAAAAGAGGCGCACGATGTAGCCATAGCGCTGCGCAGCGGCGCGCTGCTGGCCCCCGTTTTCATGGAGGAGAAGCGTAGTGTAGGCCCGAGCCTCGGCGCAGACAGCATCAAGGCGTCGATGATCGCCCTGATTACGGGCTTTATCGCCGTCGTGATCTTCATGGTGTTCTATTACGGCATAGCCGGGATAGTTGCAGATATCGCCCTCATAGTCAACCTCTTTCTGATACTTGCTATCATGGCCCTCTTCGGAGCGACGCTTACGCTTCCGGGTATGGCCGGCATAGTCCTTACGGTCGGTATGGCCGTCGATGCGAACGTCATCATAAACGAACGGATAAGGGAGCTGCTGCATCAGGGCAAGAGCATCACCAAGGCGATAGAGCAGGGATACGCAAACGCCTTCAGCGCGATTTTGGATGCCAACATAACGACCCTTATAGCGGCGGTGGTGCTCTACGCTTACGGTACCGGCCCGATAAAGGGGTTCGCGATTACGATGAGCATAGGTATTCTCGCCTCCATGCTCACCGCGATCCTCGGAACGCACGGCATATGGCAGATGCTCGAGTCGAAGATCTCGAAAGAGAGAGTGGGTATCTGGTTCGGCATAAAGCCGGAAGGGGTAGCGGATGCCAAGTGATCTTTTCAGCAGCAATGCAATAAAGAAGGCCGCACTCCGCGGTTTCAGACCGGAAGGTATATAATCGATGGAACTCTTCAAATATAAAAAACCGATCCCGTTGATGGCGAAGTCGAAGCTCTTCTTCACCATCTCCGTTGTCGCCGTTTTGGCTTCGTATATCCTGATCTTCACCAAAGGTTTCAACCTCGGCATCGACTTTGCCGGCGGTACTGTGGTGCAGGTGAAGTACGAGGGGAAAGCGCCTATAGAGAAGGTGCGTGAAGCGATACGCTCTTCGAAGATTTTCGAGGGTGCATCCGTCAACTTCTTCGGCAGCGACGACGAGATAGTGATAAAGGTGCGCTCGAGCAGCAAAAAGCTCGGCACCGATATCGGCGACGAGGCGAGGGAGCTTCTGAAGAGTACCGGAAAATTCGAGGTGAGGCGCGTCGATATGGTCGGCCCGAAGGTGGGAAGCGAACTTCGTGAAAAGGGCTTGACGGCCCTGCTGCTCGCTATAGCGGGCATTCTGATATATGTCTCGTTCCGTTTCGAGTGGCGCTTTGCGATCGCGTCGGTCATCGCTCTCGTTCACGACATATCGATAGCGATGGGCGCGATAGTGCTCTTCAACATAGAGGTGAACCTCGATATACTTGCGGCGCTTCTTACGATTCTGGGGTACTCCCTGAACGATACCATCATCGTCTTTGACCGCATCAGGGAGGGGCTGGTTTCGGTAAAAAGCTCCAAGCTTGCCGACGTCATAGATGAGTCGGTCACCAGAACCCTTGCTCGTACCACCCTGACATCTTTGACCACCTTTTTCGTGGTGCTGACGCTCTTTTTGATGGGAGGAGAGATAATCCACGGATTCAGTTTTACACTCCTTGTAGGCATCATTGTCGGTACATACAGCTCGATCTTCATAGCTTCACCTCTGCTGATGGCAATGAAGTTCAACGTTGAGGGATATCGCAAGAAACTTGCCGAAAAGAAGCGCAAAGAGGAGGAGAAGGCACGCCTTCGTGCGATGTACGAGCAGGGAACGGTATAGGTGTACCGTTTCCGGTTACTACCCAAACCAAAAAAATTAATGAGAGTTTCGAATGAGATACGATCCTTCCGAGATTGAAAAGAAGTGGCAGAGATTCTGGGACGAAAACGGAAGTTTCGAACCCCGTGAAGATAAAAGCCTGCCGAAAAAGTATATATTGAGCATGTTCCCCTACCCGAGCGGGCGGATCCATATGGGGCATGTGCGCAACTATGCCATAGGCGACGTGTTGGCACGTTACTGGCGGAAAAGAGGGAGCAACGTTCTGCACCCGATCGGCTGGGACGCCTTTGGAATGCCTGCCGAAAATGCCGCGATAAAGAACAGGGTCCATCCCAAGAAGTGGACATATGAGAATATAGCCTATATGCGCAAGGAGCTTGCCGCACTAGGGCTCTCTTTCTCGAAAGAGCGTGAATTTGCGACCTGCGATCCACTCTATACGAAATATGAACAGGGATTCTTCATCGATATGTGGGAGAGGGGGCTCGTTTATAGGAAGAAGGGGTATCTCAACTGGTGTCCCCACGATTTGACGGTTCTGGCCAATGAACAGGTTATAGATGGGCGCTGTTGGCGCTGCGATACTCCGATAGTCCAGAAAGAGATGTATCAGTATTACATCAAAATAACCGACTATGCCGATGAACTTCTGGAAGATCTCAAAAAGCTTGAAGAGGGGTGGCCTAGCCAGGTCATCGCGATGCAGCGCAACTGGATAGGCAAGAGTGTAGGGCTTGAGTTTGCATTTGGACTCGATGATGAGAGCCGCGCCAAAACAGGCATAGGGAGCTTCGAAGTATTCACCACAAGACCCGATACCATATGCGGCGTTACATACGCCGCCGTGGCCCCGGAGCATCCGCTGGTAAAATCGCTGCTTGAAAAAGGGCTTCTCGATGATGGGACAAAAGCCGAAATAGAGCGGATGCAGAGGATGCCCGTACGGGAGCGCAATATGGCCGAAAAGGAGGGTGTGCCGCTGGGGATCTACGCTCTTCATCCGATTACCGGTGAAAAGGTGCCCGTATGGAGTGCCAATTTTGTTCTGATGGAGTACGGCAGCGGTGCGGTGATGGCCGTTCCTGCACACGACAGCCGCGACTACGACTTTGCTCAAAAGTACAATCTGCCTGTCAAGGCGGTCGTTTTCCCGAAAGATACGGAACTTCCGGAAGGCGAAGCCTATACGCAAGACGGTATCGTCAGAGGGTGCGACGGCTTCGATGGTCTTTTCGGCCAGGAGGCCAGAGACGCCATAATAGAATGGTTTGAAGCCCAAGGGCTCGGAAAAAAAGTTGTCAATTTCCGCCTAAAGGACTGGGGAGTAAGCCGCCAGCGTTACTGGGGAGCGCCGATTCCGATGATCCACTGCAAAAAGTGCGGCGTGGTGCCCGAGAAGAGAGAGAATCTGCCGGTCACACTGCCCGAAGATGTGGAGATTACCGGAGAGGGGAATCCGCTGGACCACCATCCGACATGGAAGCGAATGAAGTGCCCCAAGTGCGGTGGCGATGCCGAAAGAGAGACAGATACGCTCGACACATTCGTGCAGTCGAGCTGGTATTTCCTGCGCTATACGACACCGAGAAGATTGTGGGAAAAGAGTGCCTTCACGAAAGAGGATATCGACTACTGGATGCCGGTAGACCAGTATATCGGCGGTATCGAACACGCCATATTGCACCTTCTTTATGCCCGCTTCTTCACCAAAGTGCTCAGAGATCTGGGGTATATCGATATTGACGAGCCGTTCAAAAAGCTTCTTACGCAGGGCATGGTGCTCAAAGATGGCGCGAAGATGAGCAAATCAAAAGGCAATGTCGTAGATCCCGATGCGCTTATAGAGAAGTACGGCGCGGACACGGCGCGCCTTTTTATTCTATTTGCGGCGCCTCCGACGCAGGAGCTGGAGTGGAACGACAGTGCCGTGGAGGGTGCGAACCGATTTCTGCGCAAACTCTACGACAGGGCTCAAAAGTGCGAGCCGTGTGAAGAACTTCCCGAGATCGACCATGCCGCTCTGGACAAGAGTGAGAAAGAGGCCAGAAAAAAGGTATATGAAGCCTCGAAAAGAGGTGAAGAGGTCTACTCGGAGCGTTTCACCTTCAATACGCTGATCGCAGCCTGTATGGAGGCTCTGAACGCTCTTGATAAGCAGCGAAACGTCGAGGTGTGGCAGGAGGGAATGTGGATTCTACTCAATCTGCTGGAGCCGATAGTGCCCCATATTTCATGGGAGTTGAGCGAGCGTCTTTTCAAAAGGAACAATTTTGGCTTGATAGAGATTGTCGAGGAAGTTTTTGAAGTCGAAGCGGTCCCTATGGCGGTATCGGTAAACGGAAAACCGAGAGCCCAGATAGAGGTCGCACCAGATGCAACAAAAGAACAGATCGTCGAGACGGCCAAGGCAGCGGTACCGAAATGGCTGGAGGGAAAAACGGTTGTCAAGGAGATTGTAGTTCCGAAAAAACTTGTCAACCTTGTTGTCAAATAACTGGAGAGAGGATGAGCCGAAAAATCGAAACCGAAAGTTTGAATCGAATCGGATTCGGCTCTCTGCTCACCCCGTTTATCTTTTTTCTACTCTCGTTGCTTCTTTTTACCGGCTGCGGTTACAAGCCGATGACCGCCTATACAAAAAACCTCTTTACCGATAAAATATATACGGAGGTGGAGGTCTATCTGCGTGACCCGGAGAACGCCGTTTTGGTGAAAGATGCGATGAACGAGGCGATAGTGAGCCGGTTCGGAGCGAAGATTGCCAAAAAAGAGGATGCGACTACGCACCTTTGGATCCGTTTCAAATCGGTTTCGTTCTCTCCGATACAGTACGACGCGAACGGTTATGCGGTCTATTACCGTGCCAACGTGAATCTGAGCATACGTTATGTATCGCCGAAAAAGCGCGGAACGGAGAGTGTTTTCGGCTTCTATGACTTCCCTATCGAGCCTAATGCGGTTATATCGGACGCGAAACGCTTCGAAGCGATCCGCTTCGGGGCGCAAAAAGCGCTGGACGCTTTCATATCGCGTATGGCTATGAGAGGAGAGAGCCTATGACGATTCAGGAGATTATCAAAAAGACGCTGATGGAGGTCAAGTCCAGGGGGCAGAATCTGACACCGGATCTCTACAGCGAACTCTTCTGCAA
>WFYC01000002.1 GCA_015490295.1 Hydrogenimonas sp.
GGTGTATAGTAACTACCGCTAGCTTTTCGTGCATTTTTTAAAGTATCTGGTGTGAGTTCTGCTAAGAAATTTTCAAAAATTCTACCAAGCATCTCTGGGTCAACTGAAAGATCATTGTCGTCTGAAGTATTTTCGTCGACTGTAAAATTAAAAGCGTTTAAATGTTTATAAAGTTTTTCAAAAAACTCATCCGAAATTCTTATATCATTTATTACTCCCATCCTTTTTCGTATTTGGAGCTCAGGGTCAAACTCATAAAAATCGATATTATCGATTGCCTCGAATAGCCCACCGTTTAAAAACGGTATAGATGGCTTTTTAAAAATTTTATATCTATCTTCATAAGGCTTGCTAAGTTGTTCGAAAAAAAGAATTTCGAGTTTGTTATGGTAATAATCTTTTTCTAACTCAAAAATTTCTTTAGGAACCAAACCTTTTTTTTCCAAAAATTTTATAAATATTATTCTGCCTATAGTTCTTGTTGCGAACTCTTTTTTGCGATCATCGTCCTCTATTGGATAAGTTAAATATTTTTCTATTAGTTCAAAAAATAACTCTTCTATTCCTTTGTAAAACTCTTTTGTTATACTTTCTATACTAAAAATATCTTGTAATTCGTCAAATTTCGGATACTTCAACTCTTTTAGCTGCTGATAAGCCGTTTTGGTAGGTATGCCTTTTCCAAGGACAAAAGTGTAGCGTTTGAGGTTAGTAGCCTTGGCTTTGCCCTCGTCAAAGTCGAATCCTATAAAAGAGAGTCGCCAGGCTTCACTATCGGGATGATAAAAAGAGGCGATGGCACCATCCAGTCCGTAATAGTCGGCAAGTTTTTTAAGCACGGCATTGTAGCCGACCCGTTTGTTTTCGATATTTTTACTTTTCGAGAGAAACTCAAAAAACCCGAGCTCTTTTCCGTCATCAAGCTCCACTCTACCGAGATAGCGATAACTTTGAATGTGCGCTTTTTCGCTCTCATTCAGGTCTTCGTCGGTCGGCTCGGTCTGCTCTTCCTCGAAGCCGTAAAATCGCTCGCTGATGAATTGGATGAAACGACTAATATCGTACTTGTTCTCTATAAATTCTTTGAGTTCCATCTATACTCCTAAAGGAACGTTTCAGACAAGATGACCCGGGCGTCCATGGCCACACGCTTTGAATCGGTCAGTTCATCACTCCCCAAGCTGTATTCGCTGGATAGTCTATCCAGTTTTTCAGCGATCGCAGCGGCAGAGCTCTTCTCCAGTTTTTTGATCTGTTTGCCAAGGTTTTGGTAGCGTCCTGTCTCTATCAGCATTTTGAACAGTTTGTAACGTTCGAGATCGATATAGCCTTTGTCTCGCCAGCTTTTGAGTAGACGAAGAGCCTTTTTGTCGGTAGCGTTGCTGACTTTGAGCGTGTTGGTGGTGGTAACTATCTGGCTTATTTCTCTATCATAAGCTTCCATCGCCTGTCTTACCTGGGTGTAATGGAACTTTTCGATCGGCATAATCCCTTTTATGCGGGGAGCGGCTTTGAGATGTTTGGCCATTTGCAGAAAGTTGATCGATTCGCAGTCTTTGGTGTCGACTCTATAGTAACTTTTGGAGTTTTGATTTTTAAGAAAGACGAAGCTTGTCTGACGAAGCGCTTTTTCTTGGCGTTGAACCCGGATCTTTGCGGGGAGTTTGGTGATTGCCTTGAACTTATCGGGATTCGATTTTTTAAACTCCCGAATCTCTTCAAGGTATTGGAGCTCTTCATCGGCCTCTTCTTCGAGCTCTTCGAACAGCTTTACAGAACCGACTTCCTCTTCGGTCGAATATATCTGGTTGTCTTCACCAAACGTCGAGTGGAAGGTCTGGAGTTTGACAAAAGCTTTTTTGGAGAGTTCGATAAGCGCATCGCTCTTTGCAGACGGAATGAAGTTGTAGATATATATTCGCTCAAAAGGTGTGCCGATTCTGTTAATGCGACCAATCCGCTGCATCAGTCTCGTAGCGTTCCATGGGATGTCATAGTTGTAGATGATGTTACTGCGGTGCATATTGACCCCTTCGCTAAGAGTATCGGTGGTTACGAGGATGTCGAAATCGTTTTTCTGCTTTTTGGGGTCGTAGTTGGCATCAAAATTTTCCCGAATGGTGGTTTTTAGTTTGTCACGATTCGCCCCGTGGACACATAAGACTTTGAAATCCTGCAGTTTCTGCTCCAGGTAGCAGGCAGTCTCTTTGGATTCGGTAAAAACGACCACCTTTTCACCGCGTTTTTTTGAAAGAGCTTTTCGGAATGTCTCGATTTTGGGGTCTTCTTCTACATCGTTCCACATATTGATAAGTTTTTGGAGTGTAGTGAGCTCTTGTTGCAGTCTTTGCAGATATTCAGCTTTGAAATCATCGGCATTGAGCTCTTTTAGACGCCCTTGCTCAAGCATCTGCTCGATTTTATCATCCGCATCTTCCTCCATCAAGTCATAAATATTGATTTTGGAGCCGATTAGAATACGATCCTCTTTGAACATTTTGATCAAGGTTTTTAGATGGAACTCCTGACGTCGGATGGAAGATTTGAACGCATAAAAAGAGCTTTCAAAGCGTTTGATGAGTAGACGTTTCATCAATTCGGCCAGTTCCAGAGAGCCTCTTTCGAAAATATTTTCACTGATCTTACCCATTTTATGTCGCGATTCCGGCTTGATATAGTAGAGGATCTTGTACCGTTCATATTTGAGGGTCTCTGTAAGTATATCTACCGTCTCATCGAAAATTTTGACCAATTTGTCACCCATCGGATATTCTATCTCTTCAACCGGTTCGACTTTTGGAATATTCAAACCCTGTTCTTTGAGATCTTTTGAGTACATTTTATGGTCGAGAATATCGGTTCTGGTACGACGTACCATTACTTCTCGTAAAATATCATCACGTATTTTTTTGGAGAGTCTTTTAAGTTTTTCTTTTTGGTCTGGAGTAAGAGAGTTGCCGTTTTTGAGGATTTCACGATACTCTTTGTCTATATTTCCAAAAAAGCTCTCCAAATTAGGATGGGAAGGTATGGTGGAGCTTCTTTTATCTTGGAACAGATAGAGCTGGTTGGCAATATCCATCGGTTTGTTGTTCAAAGGTGTCGCAGATATTAGAATCACCTTTTTATGGTATCTGGTACGCTCTTTGCAGATACGTTCAAGCTCTTTATATCGTCCGGTATCATAGTTTTTGAATTTGTGCGATTCATCTATGATTACCAGCTCATATCGCTGCGAATCACGAATACTTTCCAGCTTTCCGACCGAGACGATTTTGTAGTGTCTAAAGCTTCCTATCTCGAAACGGGTGAAAGTCTCCTGCCACTCTTTTTGTATGGAAGGAGGCGCTATAACGAGAACTTCGCCTTTAATATCCATGAGTAGTTTTTTAACGATCATGGCGGTAGTGACAGTTTTCCCCAGTCCGACAACATCAGCTAGAAAAAAGCCGTTGTGCTTTTTTATTTTCGAAATTCCTTCATTGACCGCATCAATTTGATAAGCCAGGCGCATATAGCCTTTTGGAAGCAAAGAGATTAGATTTGGATCATAGTCTATTCGATCTTCAAAATGTTCGGTTAGGAACTTCATATAGAGTTCAAAAGGTGTAATCTCTTTGAGGTATGACTCTTCCTTGATTTTTTGGGCATCTTCCGGCTTTAGCTCCACAGCGGTTCGCCAAAGCTCTTCAAACTCTTGAAGTGCAAAAGCGATATCGTCACTATCACGAAGCTCAACATTGAATTCAAAATTGTTTTGCAGACCGTTGGCGGTAAGGTTGGAAGATCCGGTGATAACGGAGCCAATCTGCTCTGTTGTACCGTCGTGGCGTGTGATCTCTTTTTGGCGAAGAATATAAATTTTTGAATGGAGGTTTTTTTGCGGTGCGATCTTGATTTCGAGTCGCCCTTCACTGAGCATAGAGGCAAAAAGTTCTACACTCCGGTCCACCTCTTCGCAATAGGGTTCTCTGTTTAGCCCTTCATATTCGGAAGAACCGTGTGCATTGCATTCAAGTTGTCCGTTGAGCTGCTCTGTAATGAAACGTTCTGAAAGCTGTATTTGGTCGAGCAGGTTGGCATGTTTACCGCGCTCTTTGGCCTCCATAGTCCAATGATCTACATTTATTCCGACAAGTATACGTGCTTTTTCGATCCCATCCATCAATTCTGCAATTTTGGAAAAGCCGCTGATACGAAAGTAGCCTATCAGAAACTCCAAGTATTTGATATCATGGTAAGTAAGAATATCCTTGAGGCGATTTTCGAGTGTATTGTCGCCACGATTTGTAAAAAATTTAGAGCTCATTTTTGTTTATACCCTGCTAATAATATCCCACTTCTTTACATTTGGCATTTTCATAGTTTGAATTTAATTATATCTATTAAACCTTCAAAGAAAGAAATTTATTCAGACAAAACGTTTTAATGATCTGATGAACCGATGACGGTAGAGTAAATGTGTAAATAAACAACCATAAGTAAACAATATGCCCAAACCCCAAAGGAGCGCAAAAGCGCTCCGAGCCAAAAAGAAAGATCAGATCGAAGTGAGCTGCAGCAGCTCCGCTTCTACCTTTTTCAGCCTCTTTTGCGCCTCTTCGAGCGCTTTTTTGTTCTCTTCTACCACGTGGGCGGGGGCGTTGGCTACGAACTTTTCGTTTTTGAGCATTCCTGAGAGTTTCACCACCTCTTTCGTTAGTTTTGTCTGCTGGTTTTCGAGCCTCTTTAGGAGGGGTTGGAGGTCTATCCCTTTTAATGGGAGGTATATCTGCATATGTTCGCTCACGTCCGTTATGGCGTCTGGTACTTTTTCGTCCACGAAAGAGACCTTTTCGGTCTTTGCGAGCAGTTTTATGAAGGGTGCGGCAAGCTCCGCGTCCATCGGGGTGTCGGGTTTTATGTAGGCGATCTCTATCTTTTTGCCCGGCATCTCTACCGTCGCTTTCGCACGGCGTATGGAGACCACGGCTTCGATGACGGCGGCGAACTCTTTCTCTATCTGCTCGTCGCGGGGCAGATCTTTGGGGTAGGGCATTACCATGATGGAGCCGTCGCTCTCGAGTGCGGTGGCCGAGAGTCTGTGCCAGAGATATTCGGTTATAAACGGCATGAAAGGGTGCAGCAGCTTCATCGCCTCTTTGAATACCGCTCCAAGCTCCGTTACGCTCTCTTTGCTCGCTTTGCTCAGCTCTATGCCCCAGTCGCAGAACTCTCCCCACAGGAATCTGTAGAGGGTCGTGGCGGCGTCGTTGAATCTGTACTGGTCTATGTAGCTCCTGGTCTCTTCGGCCGCCAGCGCGAAGCGCGAAAGCATATAGCGACCGAGCGGCGTTTCGATGCGGCACTCTTCGAGGTTGGGAAACTTATCTACGTTCATAAGAAGGTAATTGGCGGCGTTGTAGAGTTTGTTCGTGAAGTTGCGGCTGAGCTCCAGCTTGTCGTTGCTAAGCTTTATGTCGCGCCCCTGCACGGCCAAAACGGCAAGCGTGAAGCGCAGGGCGTCGGCGCTGTACTGGTTTATGGTGTCGAGCGGGTCTATGACGTTACCGCGCGATTTGGACATCTTGTTGCCGTGCTCGTCGCGCACGAGTGCGTGGAGGTATATATCTTTAAACGGCAGCTCTCCCATGAAGTGCTCGCCCATCATGATCATCCTCGCGACCCAGAAGAAGAGAATGTCGAAGCCCGTTATGAGCAGGTCGTTGGGGTAGAAGTTTTTCAGGTCGTCGGGGTTCCACTTTATGCCCTCCAAGGTGTGGCCGTTGCCCCATCCGAGTGTGCTGAAGGGCCAAAGCGCCGAACTGAACCACGTATCGAGAACGTCGGGGTCCTGTTTTATGCGGCCGCTTCCGCATTTGGGGCACTTTTGCGGGTTATCCTCTTCGGTGGCCCACTCGTGGCCGCACTCGTCGCAGTAGAAAACCGGTATCCTGTGCCCCCACCAGAGCTGCCTGCTTATGCACCAGTCTCTAAGCTCGCTCATCCATGCGTTGTAGCTGTTTATCCAGTGTGGTGGGAAAAACTTCGCCTCTCCGGCGTTCACCCGCTCTATGGCTCTTTTTGCGATCTCTTTTTTTACGAACCACTGCTTCGAGATGTAGGGCTCCACTACGTTGTGGCACCTGTAGCAGTGGCCCACCTGGTGGCGGTGCTCTTCTATCTTTTCGAGGTAGCCCTCCTGCTTCAGGCGCTCCACTATCTTCTCTCTGGCATCGAGCCTTTCGTGCCCTTCGAACTCTCCGGCGAATTTGTTCAAAATGCCCTTTTCGTCGAATACGGTGATGAAGTCGAGGTTATGGCGCTTGCCCACTTCGTAGTCGTTGGGGTCGTGCGCGGGGGTCACTTTTACCACTCCGGTACCGAACTCCATGTCTACATGCTCGTCGGCGATTACCGGAATCTCCCTGTTTATGAGCGGCAGGATCACCCTTTTGCCTACGAGGTGTTTGTACCTCTCGTCGTCGGGGTGGACCATGACGGCGGTGTCGCCGAAGTAGGTTTCTGGTCTCGTGGTGGCCACCACTACGTAGCCCTCCTCGTCGGCTAGGGGGTAGCGTATGTGGTAGAGCTTTCCGTCGTGCTCTTCGTACTCGACCTCTATGTCGCTGAGCGCGCCGTCGTGGGTGCACCAGTTCACCATGTAGTTGCCTCGGACTATCAGCCCCTCTTCGTAGAGCTTGACGAACGCCTTTTTAACGGCGCTTTTTAGCCCCTCGTCCATCGTGAAGCGTTCACGGCTCCACGCCGGAGAGACGCCCAGCTTTCGCATCTGGTGCACGATCATACCGCCGCTCTGCTCTTTCCAGCTCCAGACGCGCTTCAAAAACTCTTCGCGCCCCAGCTCCTCTTTGGTTTTGCCCTCGGCGAGCAGCTGCTTTTCTACCACGTTCTGCGTGGCTATGCCTGCATGGTCGGTGCCGGGCTGCCAGAGTGTCCTGAAGCCGTCCATCCGCTTGTAGCGGACCATGATATCCTGAAGCGTGAACGTAAGGGCGTGGCCTATGTGCAGGCTGCCCGTAACGTTGGGCGGCGGCATCATTATGCAGAAGTTTCTGCCCTCTTTTTGTATCTGTTTGTTGCCGTCTATCTCGAAATAGCCGCGCTCTTCCCAAGTTTTGTAAAACTTCTCTTCAAATTCGTGAGGGTTGTAACCCTTTTTTTCGCTCATTAAAGACCTCGCCGGATGAAAATAATCGCGATTATAGCG
The DNA here is from genome assembly GCA_015490295.1 of Hydrogenimonas sp. GTDB lineage: Bacteria > Campylobacterota > Campylobacteria > Campylobacterales > Hydrogenimonadaceae > Hydrogenimonas. The sequence goes on from WFYC01000002.1 coordinate 7,211, forward strand.
AAACGGCGGTTAGGTGTCGGTTAAAAAGTGGAACGAAGCAGTCGGCCGTCACCGCAGCGAGACCTGCGGGAGCGAGTCGAACGAAAGCCGGCCGAAAATCGCGCTTTAGCCTTAGGCAGCGAAGCGGTCAGCGATTTTCAGGCTTTCGTCGACGTCCCGAAGGGCGCGAAGCACCCGTCGAGAGAGGATGACGGTCGAGGGCTTCGTTTCCGATTAGAGGTGATCTTAATCAAATTTTCGATAAAATCGGGTCAATTTTTCCCGCTATGGAGACACTATGACCAAACCTCTGCTTATAGAGATCGGTGTGGAGGAGCTTCCCGCCGTACCGCTGCTTAAGATTTTAGACCAGATAGAGCGCTCGTGGGCCGACATACTGGAGCGCAACCGCCTTCTGACGGAGTTCGAGTTCTCTTACACCCCCAGGCGCCTCGTGCTCTGGCACCCTGAATTTCCGGTGCGCCAGCCCGACAGCGAAGAGGAGCTTTTCGGCCCGCCGGTTCAGATAGCCTTCAAAGATTCCGAGCCTACAAGGGCCGCCGAGAGCTTCGCCAAAAAGTGCGGCGTTTCGCTCAACGAGATTGGAAGAGGCCAAAAGGGGGGCAAAGAGGTGCTCTACTACAAAAAGCTCATAGAAGGAGAGCCGACCGTTTCGCTGCTGGAGGGGATGGTCCGCGACTGGATCGCCTCTATGCGTTTCGGAAAGATGATGAGATGGGGAGCGCGCAAAGAGGAGTTCATACGCCCCGTCAGATGGATTCTGCCGCTTTTCGGAAACGAGACGGTGCCGCTCGAGCTTTTCGGGGTTAAGAGCTCCGATACCACGAGGGTCCACAGGCAGGTGTCGTTCGAGCCGGTCAGGGTGGAGTCGCCCAAAGAGTACTTCGAGATTCTCGAAAAGGGCGGCGTGGAGCTATTTGCCGACGAGAGGGCCGAAAAGATACTCGAAGGTTTTGAGCGTATCGAAGAGGAGCACGGTGTAAAGGTGGGCAGAGACGGCGAACTGCTTGAGGAGATCGTAGCCATAACCGAGTACCCGACGCCGCTGCTCGGCCGTTTTGACGAGAGTTTCCTGAAGCTTCCGCCGGAAGTGATAATGACGAGTATGAAAGAGCACCAGCGCTACTTCCCCGTATTCAAGGACGGGGTGCTTCACAACAGTTTCGTGGTGGTCTCCAACGCCAAAACGGACGACTTTTCGCAGGTTGTCGCCGGAAACGAAAGGGTGCTCAAACCGCGGCTCTCGGACGCACTCTTTTTCTACGAAAACGACCTCAAAAACGGCCTCAACCCCGAAGGGCTGAAAAGCATCGTATTTATGGACGGGCTCGGTACGATGTACGACAAATCGGTTCGCGAAAGCGTCATAGCCGTAACCCTTGCTGAGCTCTATTCCGACAGACTCGAAGAGGAGTTTGGAAAAGATAGAGGAGAGCTGAAGGCGCTTGCGGAGCGTGCGGCGATGCTTGCCAAGGCCGATCTTCTGAGCGAGATGGTCTACGAGTTTACGGAGCTTCAGGGGATTATGGGCTACTACTACGCCAAAGAGCTCGGCGAAGACGAACTCGTCGCCATCGCCATACGCGACCAGTACCTGCCAAACTCGGAGGATGGGGAGGTTCCCGCCAACCTCTTCGCGGCGCTGCTGGCCGTAGCCTACAAGCTCGACAACCTGATGGCGCTCTTTTCGGTGGGCAAGATTCCGACCGGATCGAGAGACCCCTTTGCGCTCAGAAGGGCGGCAGCAGGGATCATCCGCATAGTGACCCGTTTCGATATCCCCTTCGATATAAGGGGTATGGTGGAGTACTTCAAAAAGGAGTATGCGCCGTTCGACACCGAAGAGCTGGTGAAATTTTTCGAAGAGCGTCTGTACAAGGCGCTCGATGCCAACCCTTCTGTCGTTACGGCCGTTCTTGCCAGCGGCGAGAGCGACATAAACGAGATAGTCAAAAAGGTAAACGCGCTCAAGTCGGTCTCGGAGGGGAGCGACTTCAAAGAGATCTTTACGACCTTCAAGCGCGTCGCCAACATAAGCAGAGATATCGACCTCGACGCCGATCTGGAGGTCGACCCCTCACTTTTTGAAAAAGAGGAGGAGAGGGCGCTTTACGACGCCTTCAACAGGGTGGTGCAAAAAGAGTACGCCGACTACGAGATGCAGCTTGACGCGCTCTTTTCCTTAAAGCCGCAGCTCGACACCTTTTTCGACAACGTAATGGTGAATGTCGACGACGAGAGGCTGCGAAGGAACCGGCAGAACCTCGTGGCATCCGTATACAGGGCGTTTAGGAGCGTGGCCGACATAAAAGAGATCTCCGTCTGAGGATGAGCGCCTCTTGAGCGGCAGATACGACACGATAGTCCTTGGAGCCGGCATAGCCGGAGTATGCGCCGCGTACTGGCTCAAAGAGGCGGGCCAGAAGGTCCTTCTTCTCGACAAAAAGGGGCTTTTGGCCGGTGCGAGCGGCGCGGCGGGAGCCTTTCTTTCGCCCAGGCTCGGCAAAGGCGGCGACCTGCAGCGTTTAACGAACGAGGCTTACGCTTTCGCGCTTGGGTTCTACGCAAAAAGGGTGCCGGAGGCCTTTTTTCAAAAGGGTCTTGTACGCATTCCGAAAGATGGGTCGGATGCTGAAAAGTTTAGGGTCTACGAAAAGCATCTCGACATCCCTTTTCGTCTCTGCGGCGCCGAGGAGCTCCCGTTTATCTCGAAAGAGGCCCTTGAATACTGTGCATTCTGTTTTGAAGATGCCGCGTTTGTAGATCCTATGTCGGTGGCCAGAAAGCTCGTCGAAGGGGTCGATACCGCCTTTGGAGCGGCATATACTCCCCAAAAAGTCGGGGGCCGCTGGAGAGTGGGGCGCTACTTGGCTGAAAACATCGTAATCGCCACAGGTTCCGACAGCCTACCGGTAGAGATTCCCTACATAAAAATAGGCGGAGTCTGGGGCGAGCGGGTAGACGTGAAGAGCGGTGCCGATATTCCCGTGACTCTTCACAGACAGATTTCGGTCTCGGCAAATATCGGCGGAACCGTCCGCATAGGCGCCACCCACGTAAGGAACGATGCAAGAAGCGAGATAGAGCGCGTAAACGATCTGATAGTCTCGGCCATAGAGCTTGTGCCGGGGCTCAAAGACCAGAGGCTGATGCGCATATATGCCGGAATGCGCTCTTCGGTAAGCGACCACTTTCCGCTCGTGGGAGCGGTCGCCGATATGCCAGAGAGCGAAAAACGGCTCAAAACCCCGCCCAAAAGCGTTAAGCCGGAGTCGGAAGAGGTCGCAAGGATAGAGGGGTGCTATATCATCGGCTGTTTCGGAGGAAGGGGGTTCGTTTTCGCTCCGCTCATTGGAAAGATGCTTGCAGAGAAGATCGTAGATGGTAAAATCGTCGATCTCTCCGTAAGCCCGGACCGCTACCTGCTGCGTGCGCTTAGAAAAGGCGCAATATAGGCCTCTTTAGCCAAGAGCGCTTCTGTTTCGCCCCTCTCTCTTTGCCGTATAGAGGAGTGTATCCGCCTTTTTTATGAGCTGGTCTATACTCTTTTCGTCGCTATACTCGGCTATTCCGGCGCTGAATGTATAGTCGATTTTCGGATCGAGAGTCGAGTTTACGGCACTCTTTTTCTTCAACATCTTTCTTAGACGCTCTATTACGTGGAATACATCTTCGGCTGTCGTAAACGGCATGAGAATCAGAAACTCTTCGCCTCCGTACCTGAAGAGAAAGTCGCCGTCTCTCAGGTTTCTGTACAAAAAACGTGCGAAGTCTTTGAGTACGGCATCTCCCGTATCATGGCCGTATGTGTCGTTGATTTTTTTGAAGTTGTCTAGGTCGAGCATCACGACTCCGAGCGGGTAGCCGTGGCGTTTCGCTTTACTGAGCTCTTTGGGCCCTATCTCGTCGAGATAGTTTCTGTTGTAGAGCCTTGTGAGATTGTCGGTTATCGTCTTGTTGAGCAATTCGTTTCTCTCTTTTTGCATCCTGTAGTAGCCTATCTCTTTCATCAGCATAATCGAAAAGAGTTTTCTGAAGCTCTTTAGTATCTCGATATCCTGCTCATCTATTATCTCCTCCTCCGAAAAGAGAAAATAGCATGCTCCGTTTGCCGAGTTCTGTTCATTATATGTGACGAATGGAAAAATGAGATAGTTGCTGTAAAGATCAGTACCGGGTATGCTGTTGCCGTGGTAAGCAGTGCTCTCTTCGCTTATGATCTCCTCGATGGCGGTGTAGAGGCCTGTTTCATTCAGGTCTGTTTCGATAGGGTGGCTTATGGAAGAGTCAAAGAGAACCACTCTGCCGTCTATACTGCTGACGCATACTATTCTTTCAAGGGAGAAAAGTTCGTTTATCAGCATGATGATGTTACCGATCTTTTCGTAGACCGTCGTAGTCGTAAAGGTGATCTGCTCGAACATTTTTGAGAGTATCTCGTTCGCTTTGGTAAGACGTCTTACATTTTTGCACCCTATAAACTGAAGATATATGCCGACATCCAGTTTTCTAAGACGGGAGATAAGATAGGGAACCATACTTTTGGGAAGTATAGAGCCGTGTTGGGGTGCTATCATCTCAATCTGCTTCTCCTCTATCGCATCCATACCGTGGTTTACGATTTCACGGCTCGGCATATAGTGCGTATGGAAGAGTTTCATCTGTTCGAAGTAGAGTTTCGCGTCGTCCGCAAAGAGCTTGAACGAATCGGTGAAAGCCCCGAATATATCGCTTGAAAAGAGTATGCCGGTTCTGGGGTCGTATGTGCAGATGCTTCCCGCAAAGTGCATGTAAGGGGTAAAGACGAACTCCAGTCTCCTCTCTCCGGCTTTCAGACGCCATCTGTTTTCGTCGACTTCGTAAAAATCGAGTCCCCATTTGTAGTGCTTGAACAGGGTTGCGCTCCTCCAGTGGGTAACCAGAAATCTCCCTTCGGTGCCGATCTCGTTTATCAGCTCTTCGACCGCCGTTGTTATATCGGGATCTTGGTGCTGGCATATTATGTACTTTATCTTTTCAAGGGGGATCACCTCCAAAATCTTCTCTCTTGTCCCGCTCCAGGTCAGTCTTGAACCCGGGTCGATCAGAATCGACTCCTCTTTATTCTCTATGAGATATACGTGGCACTGAAACGGATCGTTTGGCAGAACATGTCCGACCCACCAGATTCGGGGAGCTATCTCGATGGCGTGGCTATAATCGTAGGGGCTCTTCTCCATCTATTAGTTCCTGTAAAATATATTATGATATTAATTTCTCTTTTTAAAATCGGCAAAAATATGCTCTATTAAAGCTTTGATGAATAGTATCGGTTTTAGAAATGTTTTATTTTAAGTTTATTTGCCGAAACCCCTGAACTCTTTTACATAGAGTATGTTTATTCCCTGGCCTGTATCTCTTACATCTACATCTATGCGTATATTTCTGGATGCCTTGTACTGGATGATGAAGCTTGAAACCGTATCGTTGCGGTAGATTACCCTGAGCCGTTTTCCTATTCTTTTTCCCACCTCTATTCCGAAACCTCCGTTTTCACTCGATAGAAGATTCAGCGTGTCGAAACGGATGCCCGTAGCTGAACCTATGGCGTTTTTAAGGCCCATTCCAAGCAGCATCGTAGCGATCGAACCGCTCGGTTCACCCGATGAGCTGAACGCCTCGTTCGCAGGTGCGCCGAAAAGGATGTAGCTCATTATGTCGTTTTGGCTCATCGGCGGTTCGGACGAGAA
>WFYC01000003.1 GCA_015490295.1 Hydrogenimonas sp.
GATGTCGAAGGAACGGTTGTTGAGATCGGGTTTATAAGCACTTTCGTAAGAACATTCGACAACGCCTTGATTACCGTTCCGAACGCGACACTCGCGAATACTCCGCTGAAAAACTGGAGCAAACGCACAGTAGGCCGACGCATCAAGATGCATCTTGGAGTGACTTACGGGTCGAAACGGGAAAATTTGACGAAGGCTCTCGAAGAGATCGAGCGGATGCTCGTTTCCCATCCGGGCATCGCGACTCCGCAAAAGATAGATACAGGCCTGATTCGTAAGAGAACAAGAAAAGAGAAGAAGCTGATATCCGCAGAGGACAAGTACGGTGTAAAAACCACCTTGCTGGTATATCTCGATGAATTTGCCGAATCTTCCGTAAATATACTTGTATACGCCTTTACCAAAACGACGAAGTGGGAGGAGTGGCTTGCGATCAAACAGGATGTACTTTTGAAGATATGGGAGATAGTGGAGCGCAACGGTCTCGAATTCGCCTTCCCGTCGGAATCTTTGTATTTCGATCCGGAGAATATAAAAGAGAGTTTCAAAAGCGTTGCAACGGGCGGCACCAAGGAGGTTTCAGGCTCTTCAGAGACGCAGTGACGCCCATTGTGGAGTATGGTTTGGCCCCACGCGAAAGCAGATGTTTCGAAAAATCAATCATGATATACCGAAGTTTAACATAAACTATTAGCAATATTTATTATAAGATTAGAAAAAATTTCTAAAATTTTCATATAAATCGCGCTATAATCAAAAAATGACCTTGCCGGCATATCCCATCATCCGCTATGGCTGCGTAAGATCAGTCGATAATGCAACTAATTTTGGACTGCCTGTATGATCCGTAAACACGTTAGCGAACAGACTGCGATATTTTTCAGCGTTACAAAATGGGTGGTGCTCTCTGCCATCGTAGGTATCGTGACCGGTGCGGTGGTCACTCTTTTTCTGAAGATTCTGCAGATTGCACAGAGCAGCCGCTCCGACCTTCCTTTCGAGTACTACTATCTTCTTCCTTTCGCGCTGGCGCTTTCTGTATGGATCGTGCGCACTTTTGTACCCAGTGTGGAGGGAACGGTACCGAAAAGGTGATAGAGAATGCGAGGTGGATATAGAAGAGACCGAAATAGGGTGAATAAGGAATATAAAGGAGAGAATCAGGCGTAGAAGAGAGAAACTTAAAGAGGAGAGAGCGGGAAAAGTTCTCTCCAAAAGAGAGGAGAAGTAGTGTGGATATCATAATTGCCGGTGCTGGGAGGGTAGGATTCAATCTCGCCCGCACACTCTGTGTAACTCACAACGTTACGGTGATAGATCGAAACAGGGAGGCCCTGCAGCGGCTTCAGGAGAGCCTCGACATACTTCCGATACATGGAGATATAGAGGATCCGGAAACGTACAGAAAATTGATGGATAGAGAGAGTGACCTCTTCGTAGCCGTGACCGACCTGGATGAGGCCAATCTTATATCTACACTTATAGCCGACGACGTCATAGAGGTGGATCACAAGATCATACGTCTTAGAAACGAGTTTTTCGCAAAAAGTTCGATAAGGCAGAAGTTGGGGATAGACGACGCCGTTTTCCCTATGAGGATAACCTCACAGACGGTGGCTACGCTACTTGACTATCCGAAGGCCAACAATGTCAAACACTTCAAATATACCGATTTGAAGCTCCTCTCTGTAAGGGTAGGCAGCGATGCGGAGAAGATCGACATAGAGCCCGACGGTTTCGCGATAGTGGGAATCGAGCGTGAGAAAACTTTCTTCATCCCGGGTCCGAACGAGCCGGTCATGGCCAACGATCTTCTATATCTCTTCGGAGACGAAAAGCCGATAAAGGAGCTCTGCTTGAGGCTCGAGAGAGAGGCTCCCGCGGTGATAGAGAGGTGCGTCGTCTTCGGAGGGGGAGATCTCGGAGTCTCCATAGCGAAGGCGCTTGTGGAACGGGGCAAGGATGTAAAGCTCGTCGAAAAAGATATAAGACTTTGCCGCAGGGCGGAAGAGAGCCTCGAGGGAGAGGCGATGACGATCAACTGCAAGTACGGTACCGTGGGACTCTTTGAAGAGGAGGGGCTCGGATATGCGGATATGATGGTGGCGGCCACCGACAACGACGAATACAATATCATCAAGTCCCTCGAAGCCAAAGAGCATGGAATCAGGAAGGTTGTCGCTGTAAACAACGAGATGGAGTACTACAACCTGATGCACTCTTTGGGCATAGTGGTTGTTCGGGGGCCCAAAATGAGCGCCTACAATGCGATAATGGAGAGCATATACTCCGGCGGTGTCGTTACCGAAAGGAGATTTTGCGGCGGTAAAGGGATAGTCTTTTTACGCAAGATCTTCCCCGGTTCGGAACTGATAGGCAGGTCTATAAAGCCGCCCAAAAGGCTTAAAGAGGTGAAATGTTTCGTTGTAAGAGACAACAGGCTTACCGCCATCGTCGAGAAGATGGATGTAGAGGAGGGGGATGTCGTAGCGGCGTTCTGCAGGGCAGATATTGAAAAGAGCGTAAAAGAGTGGATATATGGACTTTAAAAGCATTCTGAAGCTTCTGAGCCTTATAGGCATGACTCTTTCGCTCTTCTTCACCATGAATATAGCGGTGGCGTTGATCTATAACGAGAACTATCTTCCTGTTCTGCTCTTTGTCACTCTCTTTTTCTCAGTCAACTTCATTATATGGCTTTTTCTGAAAAATTACCCGCTCAATCTCGGAATCAGAGAGAGTATTCTGGCCGTGAACTCTCTTTGGGCGCTTCTGGGAGTCGCCGGAGCCGCTCCTCTTCTGCTTTATACCCCCATATCCCCCTCGTCGGCTTTTTTCGAGGCCATTAGCGGCTTTACGACGACGGGCGCGACCGTATTTTCCGATATAGAGTCGCTTCCGAAAACGGTCTCTGTTTCATAGAAGCCTGATGCACTGGCTCGGAGGTATGGGTATCATCGTTCTCGGGGTAGGTCTGCTCTCCGTTATAAACCCGACCGGGAGTCTCGCTCTCTTCAAGTCGGAGTCTACCGGAATCCAGATGGAGAAGCTTACCCCCAAGATCAAGCATACCGCGCTCAGTCTCTGGGGAGTCTATATCGTTTTGACCCTCATCGATACCGTTTTACTGAAGATGTTCGGGATGGGATGGTTCGATGCAGTAAACCATGCCTTCTCGACCATCTCTACCGGCGGCTTCTCCACAAAAAACAGCTCGCTGGGCGCATTTGGAAGCGACGGAATCGTCTGGACGACCACGATTTTCATGATCCTTTCGGGAATCAACTTTTTGGCCCACCTGAGACTCTACTACAGAGATTTGAGCGGATACCGAAGCGAAGAGGTAAAGTGGTACCTGACACTCTTCGTTCTGCTCTCTCTGACTCTTGTGGTTGTCCATGAGGATTTCGGGAGCGATACGCTCTACTACACTTTGAAACACTCCTTTTTCACGATCGCTTCGGTAATGACTACCACGGGTTTCGCTACCGTAGACTACGGCGGCTGGAGCAACCTGGCGATCGCCGTCATATTTGTGGCGATGCTTATAGGAGGGAATGCCGGATCTACCGCCGGCGGCGTCAAGGTGATCCGCTATGTGATAATCTACAAGACACTTTTTGCGGAGTTCAAGCGAATACTCCACCCGAGTGCGATGATCTCGATATTCGTCGACGGCAGCAAACTCAAAGAGCGTATACTCTCCGCCACGTTCGGCTTCTTCTTTCTCTACATTCTTACAGTCGTCGCTCTTAGCATATATATCTACGCCGTCGGTTTCGACGCCATGACGGCCATTTCGGGCGCTCTGGCGATGGTGGGGAATATAGGCCCGGGATTTTCGCTGGTGGGGCCTTCGGAAAATTTCGGTTTCTTTAGCGATACCGACAAGATCGTTCTCTCGATCGGGATGATCGTAGGAAGGCTGGAGTGCTATACCGTTTTCGTGCTTTTGAGTTCGGCTTTCTGGAAAAGGTTTTAGTATGGTACGGCGTTAAAGTGGTTCGGGTTTGCCGAAGAGGTATCCCTGGGAGTAGTCGATGCCGAAATCCTTTATGATCGAGAATATCTTTTCGTTCTCGACAAACTCCGCTACCGTCATGATATTCTGCTCTTTGGCGAAAGAGACCACCGTCTTTACGACGGATCGTGAAAATGTGCTCGTCTCTATGTTCTTTATCAGGCTGCCGTCGATCTTCAGGATGTCGGGCTGATAGTCGAGCAGCCTCTGGAAGTTGGAGTATCCTGCTCCGAAGTCGTCGATGGCTATCTCTACCCCCATCCCCTTTACATCTTTGATGAAAGATTTTATCTGTTCGAAATCTTTGACCTCTTCGTCTTCGAGAAGTTCGAAAACGACTCTCGAAGCCTTATCTTTGTGAAGCTCCAACAGTCTGCATATCTCATCGCGGCTTGAACTCTTCTCTATGTCGAGTGCGGAGAGGTTTATCGATATCTTGCGATCGGTCCTCTCGAGCGCCTCGAAGGCGCTCTTTAGAATCATGGAGGTAATCATCGGATAGTATTTGCTCTTTTTGGCGGTCTCGAGAAAGAAGTATGGCGAGAGAATATCTCCGTTCTCATCTACCAGCCTTGCGAGGGACTCATATTTGTGTATCTCTTTCGTACTATTGTCAACGATAGGCTGAAAGTAGCAGATTATATCGTTCGACTCGATTGCCCTCTTTATCTTTTTTAGTATCTGCAGGTTTTTTTGCGCTTTGTCGTGCTCTTTTTGCACAAGGTCGTTGGCGACGATGAAATCGAGCTTCTTTTCCATTAGCTCTTTCAACCCGTACTTGGCGTTTTCGAGCGCGTTGCGACCGTAGGAGAAGCTTACGAGTACAGAAACGGCATAGTCGATCTCGTCGAGGCTGATTCCGGTTTCGTTGACCCTTTTTTGAAACTTTTTCAGCTGCTCAATGATGAAGTCGGCTTTATAGGCGCAAATTTTTTTATCTTTCGCAAAGGCGTATTCGCCGTTTCCAAGCACGTATACCCTTTCGAACTCGCACTCTTTCGGAATATATTCGAAAAGTTTATGTGCGAACTTCTCCTCTATCGTCTGTGTCAGCTTCTGTCCGTAAAACTTCTCTATATCCTCAAAACCCTCGATCTTGACGAGCACCATAATCGTCTCCATGCACGAATCTATCAGATCGTGCAGCTGTTTTCTGGGGTTCATTATATCCGTAATGTCGCTTCTGAGGGCGATATACTCTATTATCTCTCCGTTTTGATCGAGGATCGGCTTTATCGTCGTATTTACATAGTAGAAATTTCCGCTTTTCTTTCTGTTTTTGAGAACCCCGTGCCATATCTCTTTTCTCTCTTTTATCGTCTTCCACATATCCCTGAAAAGCTCGGGCGGATTGTCCGGATGTCTGACTATGTTGTGCGGTTTTCCTATCAGCTCCTCTTTCGTATATTCGGAGATTTCGCAGAATGCGTCGTTGACATAGGTTATGACTCCTCTCGGGTCCGTCTTCGAGACTATGTTCCCGGCATCCGTAACCTCCTGGTACTGGCGCAGCAGGTTGAGGTTCTTTGCCGCCTCCTCCTTCAGGTAGAGCTTCTCCACGATGTTGTTGAGCACTCCGAGAAACTGGTCGAAGTCGATCGGTTTTAGCAGGTAGCCGTCGACTCCGAGCTTTATGCTGCTCATGAAGTACTCCGATTCGTTGTGGGCGGAGAGAACCAGAACCGGAATATCCCTGTTTAGTTCCCGTATCTTTTTGACCATCTGAAGGCCGTTCATCCTCGGCATGTTGATGTCGGTTATGACAAGATCTATGTCGCTCTTTTCGAAGAGCTCCAGCCCCTCCAGACCGTCGGATGCAGGGACGATTTCGTCGAAAAATTCGCTGAAAATCGCCATCGTGGAGTTTCTGGCATCCAAATCGTCCTCCACATAGAGCAGCCTCAATCGATGGCTGTAGGATATGATCTTTTCGATATCGCCTATCATCCGTCGAGCTCCAGGGTGATTTTGAAAATCGCCCCCTCCGGGCCGTTTTCGACTTCGAGTTTGCCGTTACAGTGCTCCTCCACTATCATCTTCGACATATAGAGCCCGAGGCCGGTGCCGTTTTTCTCGAGTTTTGTTGAGAAGTACGGATCGAATATCTTATCGATGATGTTGTCCGGCACACCTCCCGCATTGTCCCGTACCTCCAGAACCGCTTTGTTATCTTCCGAATAGCTCTTTATCTCTATATACGGTTCGGGTATCTTACGTTCAACAACGGCATCTTCGGCATTCTTTATCAGGTTCAGGATCACCTGTTTAAGTTCGTTGGGGTATGTCGTGAGCAGGGCGTCACACTGCAGGTCGAGTCTTACATCTACGCTCCTGTTTTTCAAAGAGACTTCGACGATGGAGAGCGCCGATTTTACGAGTGACTCGTATGTCGTCTCCTCTTTGCCCCTGTTCGGTTTGAAAAAATCCCTGAAGTCGTCTATCGTGCTGCTCAGGTGCTGGGAGTACTCCGAAATCTTTTCCGACAGCTCCACCGCCGACTCTTTGTCGAGCTTTCCGAGTTTCGCCTTGACGTTTATCGCCAGTGAGCAGGAGCTTATGGCGGAGAGCGGTTGGCGCCACTGGTGGGCTATCATACTGATCATCTCCCCCATCTGTGCGAGTCTCGACTGGTGAAGCAGCTGTTTGTCCTTCTCCCTGTTCTTTTTGACCTCCTCTTCGACGCGCTTCTCGAGATCTCTGTTTAGCTCCTCTATCTTCTTCTTGTCGGTGATATCCTGCCGGATCGATGTATATCCGACCTTTTCACCTTTATGGTTGTAAAGCGGCATGACCACCGCCTTCACCCAGTAGTAGCCGCCGTTTTTCTTCCTGTTTTTAAGCTCTCCGGCCCACGTTTTGTCGTTCGATATTCTCTCCCACATCTTTTTGTAGAGCTCTTTGGGAGTATCGGGGTGGCGTACGATATTGTGTGTCTTTCCTATGAGCTCCTCAGCTTTGTAGCCCGAAATTTTGCAGAATCTGTCGCTTGCGTATATTATCCTGCCGTTGAGGTCGGTTTTCGAGGCTATGACATAGCGGTCGAAGTGTGCGGAGAGATCTTTCAGATCTTCGCTCAGCTCCTCTTTTTCGCTGTTTAGCTCACTCTCCCTTCTCATAAGCAGGTAGGCGTAGTAGACAAAAAGCAGCAGCATGATGGCCAAGGATGTGAAAAGGACCCTGTTTCTGGAGCTGTACATCTCCGCCATCGCGCTCTCCATGGGAGTTGAGATCTCCAGAACACCTCTCATATCTCCGAGCTTCCACTTGTCGGAGGGCCAGTTTTTGAGCTTGTGGCTGTTGTGGCAGTCGACACACGCCTGCTGTACCATATAGTCCGCCACGGCGACCCTCAGTACCGGCTTTCCGTCAACGAAATCCTTTTTGTAGTAGAGGCCGCCGTTCTTTTTGACCATTTTGAGGGCCTCTTTCTGAAAAGGGGTAAGTACACGGTCTTTCCTGTTCAAAAAAGGGTATTCACTATATAGCGAGAACTTTACGTCGCTGCGTTTGGAGTACATTCTGCTAAGATCGTGTATCGTCGTGGTGGGAAACGGCAGCTTGCCGTTTACACCTTCGTGGTTGTAGTCGAAGCTTAGCTGCGGTGCGAACTTCTTGACGTCCCGGACTACCGAAAGAGTATAGTACTCCCGCTCCATCTGAAGGCGTTCCACGGCATTTTTGGAGTGGCGGACGATACTTTTTACAAGACCCTCTTCCATTATATACGGAATGTAGAAGAAGAGAAATGCCCCCAGAAGCAGGGATGTGATAAAGACCGGCAGAAGGATCTTGCTGCTCTTTAAGACTTTTAAAAATCTGTTCATAGGTATCGCCGTTATCTTTCGGAAAAATTGTTGCTAAAATCTAAATCGTCATTTTTGAGAAAATGTAAACAGAAAACATAAAGAAATAATGCACATTGCAAAATATTATAGAAAAAATAGTATCGGGATGAGTCGGAATCTATTCCGTGTTTACCGTTCGTTTACCTTCAATTGGTTTTCGTTAGCCGCGTATAAATATAATTAGGGTTATATTTTCAATCGGAGATCTACATGAAGAGCACTATAGAGGCGATAAAAAGAGAGGTCGGCAAAGTGATAGTGGGGCACGAGCACCTCGTGGACTCGATGCTCATAGCGCTGCTTTGCGAAGGGCACCTTCTGGTCGAGGGGGTGCCGGGGCTGGCGAAGACGACGGCGGTAAATGCGCTTGCGCGCTCTTTGGGGCTCGGTTTCAAGCGTGTGCAGTTCACCCCCGATCTGCTTCCGAGCGACATAACCGGAACCGAAATCTACGATCAAAAGAGCGGCGAGTTCAAGATAAAGCATGGACCGGTTTTTACAAACCTTCTTCTGGCCGACGAGATAAACAGGGCGCCGGCGAAGGTGCAGTCGGCACTACTTGAGGTGATGCAGGAGAAGCAGGTGACGATAGCGGAAGAGACCTACAGGGTGGACCGCCCGTTTCTGGTGCTGGCCACGCAAAACCCGGTAGAGCAGGAGGGAACCTACCGCCTGCCCGAAGCGCAGCTGGATCGCTTCATGCTAAAGGTAGATGTAGGGTACAACACCATAGAGGAGGAGTTCGAGGTGGTCAGCCGCGTGGCGGCCCGCGGCTTCGAGCCCGTTTCGCAGGTTGCGGGCAAAGATGAGATAGAGCGGATGCAGAAAGAGCTGGGCGATATACATGTGGACGACGCGGTGCAGAGGTATATGCTAAAACTCATATTCGCATCGCGCTATCCATCCGAATACGGTCTGGAGAGTATGAGGGAGTACATAGAGTTCGGCGCAAGCCCGCGCGCATCCATCGACCTCTATCGAGCAAGCCGCGCCGTGGCGCTGATACGCGGTAAAGATTACGTAAGCCCGGTAGATATAGCCGAAGTGCTGCACGACGTTCTGCGCCACCGCATAATTCTCGGCTACAAGGCCGAAGCGGCGGGCGTCACCCCCGACGATGTGATAACCGAGATCCAGAAGGCCGTTCCGCTGCCATGAACACAAAGACAAGAGAGCTGCTGATAAAGACCAGAAGGCGGCTTTTCGGACAGAATATCGGCAACAACATCTCGGCCTTCAGGGGAAACGGCATAGACTTCGCCGAGCTCAAAGAGTACAGCTACGGCGATGACGTCAGAAAGATCAACTGGAAGGTCACCGCGAGGGAGCAGAAGCCCTATATAAACGTATTCAACGAAGAGCGCGAGCTGAATATCGTTTTGGCTTTTATCCTCAGCGGCACCGTCTATTTCGGCTCCGTGCGACAGAAGCAGGAGGTCATGGCCGAAATTTTGGGTCTGCTCTCCTTCTCGGCCATAAAGAACTCCGATCGCGTGAGCACACTCTTTTTCGACGATAAGCCGCAGCGCTTTTTTAAACCGACAAAGAGTCAAAAGAGTGTATACGCCGCGCTCGAGTATGCGCTCGAGACCGATGTGATGGGCAGAAGGGCCGATATGGACGCACTGGCCTCGTATCTGCTAAATACGGTAAAGCAGCGCTCCATCGTGCTGCTGATAGGCGACTTTTACGAGAGCGCCGATTTTTCGTTTCTCGCCGCGAAGCATGAGGTATACGCCGTGATTGTAAGGGACCCGTTCGAAGAGGAGCCATCTCTCGACGGGGAGTACGATCTGATCGACCCCGTAACGGGCGGGCACAACACCCTGCAGATAGACGGCGATATATTGAAGAGGTACAAAGAGATGCTGAAGAGCCGCGACGAGAACCTCTATGAACACTTCGCCGCCAATCGCATCGCCCATACCAAGATATATACGGACGAAGAGCCTTTCATCAAACTGAGGGAGCTTCTTAAATGAACGAAGCGCTGCAAAATCTCAAAGATATAAAGCCGCCCGTGGAGGTGCCGGACCATTCGCTCTGGCTTCTTCTTGCGATAGCGGCGGCCGTCGTCGTTGCGGTCGTACTCCTTGGCGTATGGTACTTCAGAAGAGTCCCGAAACGGCGAAAAAGAGGGGCCGACCCGATCGAGGTCGCCAAGTCGAAGCTTAAAAAACTCGATTTTACCGATGCAAAAGAGGCCGTATACACATTTGACGAGTACTTTCCGGTTTTGGCCAAAGATAGCGAAGAGCTAAAAAGGGAGTTCGAAGAGCTGCAAAATAGGCTGGATCGCTACAAATACAAAAGAGAGGTGCCGCCACTTGAGAGAGATGATATTGAGGCGATTCGCGGCATGATAGAGAAGGTTTTAAAATGAGTGTTCCGATAGTTTTCGAGCATCCGTCCGCCTTTTCGCTCATTATTCTCTATTTTCTCTGCATGAGGTTTTGCAGGGCCCGTTTCGAGAGCGTAATATTCCCTGCCGCTTCATGGATGAGAGCGGCCGGAAGAGGGCGCTCCACCATATACGAGATCGTTAAGTTTTCGGCCTTTTTGATGCTTGTAACCGCACTGGCGAGCCCGATTAAAAAGGATGAGGTCGTCGTTTTGAAAGATAGCGGTTACGAGATATCGCTGATCCTCGATGCAAGCGGCTCCATGGCGCAAAACGGCAAGTTCGGCATAGTCAAGCGGATAGTCGAGGATTTTATAAAAGAGAGAAAACACGACAAGATCGGCCTTACGATTTTTGCCGACTTCGCATATGTGGCCGTGCCTTTGACATACGACAAGGAGTCGCTGCTTAGACTGCTCGACAAGGTGGAGGTCGGTATAGCGGGCACGAGCCGCACCGCCCTGTACGAGGCCCTATTTATGAGCACGAAGCTCTTCAAAGATTCGCATGCCAAAAACAGGATAGCCATTCTACTCACAGACGGTATGGACAATGCCGGAACCGTTCCGCTGGATGTAGCTATAAATACGGCGAAAAAGTACGGGATAAAGGTATATACGATTGGAGTCGGACAGCCGGGCGACTTCAACCCCTATGTTCTACAAAAGATTGCCAAAGAGACCGGAGGCAGATACTTCGATGCCGACAGCGTGCAGAAGCTCAAAGAGGTCTACAGAACGATCGACAGGCTCGAAAAGAGCGAAATCAAGGGAAACAGGTATGTCAAAAAAGAGTACTTCTATATCTGGCCGCTTGCGGCTGCGCTCACTCTGACGCTGCTGCTGGTGCTTTGGAGGCGAAGATGAGTTTCGAGTATCCATATTTTTTAATATTAATTCTCTTTCTGCCTCTACTCTGGTTTTTTGTCGCCAAAAACGTCGATTCGCTCAAAAAACGGTTTACGCCGGAACTCTACAAAAAGATGGTTGCAGGCGGCAGCGGAATGGGGCGAAGGGCGCGAAAAGCGATACTTCTGCTCTCCGCGGCGTTTATGCTCGCGGCCATGGCGCGCCCGGTAATCGATCTGGGTGAGATAAAGATCAAAACCGAGATGAAAGATCTGGTCGTCGCTTTCGATATATCGCGCTCGATGCTGGCCGACGACATATACCCGAACCGTCTGGAGATGGCCAAGAGGAAGTTTCACGATCTGCTCGACAGTCTGAAAGATACGCGCGTAGCGGTGGTGGGGTTTAGCTCCAGGGCTTTCCTGGTGGCACCGCTTACGGCCGACCATGACTCTTTGAAGTACCTCGTAGACCATATGGGCACAGGGTATGTATCTACGAAGGGTACCGATATCGGCGCGCCGCTTCAGGTGGCGGAGAATCTGCTCAAAGATCGAAAGAGAAAGGCTCTTTTGATCTTTACCGACGGAGGGGACAAAAA
>WFYC01000004.1 GCA_015490295.1 Hydrogenimonas sp.
GCGTATCCTGATAGAAGAGGTCGCCGCAGCTGTAGCTCGAAACCGACAGCTCCGGAAAGAGGATAACCGCAGCGTTCTGCTGCGATGCTATTTTCCACAGGTCGAGCATCTGGGCAACATTGAAACCGACGTTTGCAACTCTCACTTTCGGCACCGCTGCCGCTATTCGAACAAATCCAAACATTTCGCTCTTTCATTTTATTTTATGCGTTTTTACGGGCTAAGCCCGCAAAAACGGCAGGGCCTGACCGGCCCTACAACCCCCTGAAGCTTCGAAATCCAAGATTTCGAGACGACGTTCCGTTTCCGTAACGTCGGAGGCGGACCAACACTCCGGCAATTACGGGCTAAGCCCGCAAAAACGGCAGGGGGGTGAGCGGCCCTGCAGCCCCTGAAGTTTCGAGAAAAGAGTCCTTTAGGGATGGCGCGTAGTTTTCTCGTGGACGCGGTTGATTACTATTGCAATTTTACCACATCGACCCTCACAAACTACGGGTCGCTCCCATATACCTTCCATTCGACTCTTTTTAATCTACTTTTAGCAAAAGCATAATAGAATAAATTACGTTTGTATAGAGACGGTAATATCAGTTAATACTTATGGAATAAATATGTCTAAGAGACTTTTAGGCCTTTTAGTTGCGGTTTCTTCACTGCTTTTTGGCACAACATCAGATACAAAAACCTCACAGACTTCTGCAGGTAACGACCTGATCGGAGTTTTGAACGAGTCTGCTTCGATCGCGTCAGAACATCGTCTCAATGTAGACGATACTCCTGAGTTTGTTACGGTATGGCACCGCCAGGAGCTTCGGGCGCTGGGTGTCAAAGATCTCTTCGAAGCACTCTCGCTTGTACCGGGAATTCAAACTTCCGTTATGCAAAACGGAATCAAAAAAGTCGTAATGAGGGGTTTCAACAATCCGGACAATTTCACATTCGACAGATTCAAACTGATCGTGGACGGGCATATAGTACAGACTGCCATCTTTCAAAACACCGGCTACTATCTCAACTATCCGATAGAACTCATAGACCGCATCGAGGTGATTTTGGGACCCGCTTCGGCTCTTGTCACATCAGGTGCACTCACCGGGGTAATAAAAGTCACAACGAGAGTCCGAGGAAATCGTGAAGGCGCACTCTTCGCGCGAATCGGAAGCTATGATGAGATTATGGGAGGGTTCTGCGAAACATACCCGGTTGACGACGGCGGAAGCCTCGGTGTGGAGTATTACTACAGAGTGCACGACAGAAGCCTCGAAGCGAGCGACTATATCCTGGAAAACAGTTCACCTGCAATCTCAGAAAGCAGCGAGTGGCTCAGAGACTACTCTTTTGCCACAAACTATCGTGAAGGCAATTTTCAATTCTCCGCCCGTACAAAAAGGCAGGTCCACGGCAACTACTTCGGGTGGGAAGAACATCTGGAGATGAGCGACGAACCCTCAATGGCCAACCGATACCTCTATCTGCAGGGGCAGTACAACAGCGATATCGGACCGAAAGAGAGGGTGCATGTTCAACTAGACTACAGCCATTACAAATTCGACTCCACGGCACAGAGCTACATTGAGACCCCAGAGAGTGCGATACCGTATGAATTCGCACTATATCTGAGCGAAGAGACATGGCAGCTGAATACACATGTAGCTACCGAACGTTTCGAAAGCCACTCTCTCAAAGCCGGCATCTACATCTCCGAAACGAGGCAGATAGGAGACAGATTCGACATACTCTATCCGAACGGTTCCACGCTAAATACAAAACTGGTCCACTCCGGCCTTACGAGAAATATCTCTTCGCTGTATCTTAACGATATAGTCGCACTGAACGATGCTGCAGATATCCATCTGGGTATCAGATATGACTACATGAGCGATATGAAAAAGGGGTATTTCAGCGCCAATACATCGTTTCTTTTCCGCCTCAAAGAGGGGTTGAGTCTCAAAATCGGATACGGACACGCATTCAGAACACCGTCATGGGTGGAGCTGTATACATATCCAAATCCGGGAGTTCGCACGGGAGATTCGAACCTGGAGGCGGAAGAGTCCGATATTATCGAGGGCTCTTTGATCTACAGACCATCTTTGAACAGCAGACTTCTGGTCAATATCTACCGCAGCAGAATCAGAAACCTTTTGGATATCTTTGAAAATCCCAGAAGCGATCCGGATGCACCGGGATACGCAAACCTCCCTTCACGCTTCAGTAACGGATTCGAACTGGAATACCGTCTCAAACCAACACCCGGCCACACACTGGGAGCGGCATATTCATACAACGGTACAAACTATACAACCGAATACGGTACAAGTCAGCCGATGCCTGGAGTCGCCCGTAAAAACGGATATGTTTATTATATTCTCGGTCTCGACGCGTCATCTACGCTCTCCGCATATCTTCGCTATATGGGTTCAAGAACCGTAAACCTGGATACGAACAGGAATGACGTTCCTTCATATACGACACTCGACCTGACATACTCTTTCAGTGTAGTAGAGGGTGCTAAACTTTTTATGGGCGTAAAAAACATATTCGACGAATTTGTAGCCGACCTTAGTTATTATGGCCGCCATGACGGTATAGTCAGGCCCGGACGCAGATGGTTTGTAACTTTCGAGTACCAGCTGTGATGAGATGCACTCTTTTTCTGATCATGCTCTGCAGCAGCCTGCATCCATACATATATAACGACTCTCTTCTACTCATATATGCAAAGGTAGTCCCTCGTATAATGGTACTGGACCATACACAGAGGAACGGTACACAAAAAAGGAAGCTCTGTATTCTATACGAAAAGGGTGACGGACCGATCGCCGTAAAGCTCAGGGATCTGGTGCGTCAGAATCTCCCTTCCCAGGTGAAAAAGAGCTTTATAGTCGATATCAGCTCCTATGATGAAACAGAGAGTAAAAACTGTATCGGCTCCACCGCACTTATGCTTCTGGATGCCAGGACCGAAAAAATAGATAAAGCCCTCAAACTGGCAAACAGACACCGTCTGCTGACATTCAGCTACAGCAACTCTCTTCTTGAAAATGGAGCAGCGGTTTCACTACTGGTAGGCAAAGAGATATACCCTGTAATCAACATAAATGCGGTAAAAAGATCCTCACTGAAACTCGACACTGCACTTTTTCAGATAGCGAGAATCTATGACGGGAGCGGAATAAGATGAGTCGTTCACTTTCACTCTCAACCAAAATCATAGTTTCGGTTACACTCTTTTTCTTTCTGGCTCTCGGTACGATAACCTACTTCAACTATACATCTATGCAGAACTTCGCCAAAAAGAGCGAAGAAGAGAAGAGCGAACAGCTCCTAAACTCGATCGAACCGATTATATCGATAAACATGTTCCTTGGTATGGATGACCCGATGCGTGATTACCTAAACAAGATTGTAAACACGACACCGATGATTTTAAAATTGACCGTCAAAGATATCGACGGCAAGGTGCACTTCTCATACATATCACCAAGATACAAAGCGCAGAATATCTCTCCGATTGAGCTTAGGCACACCATCCGGGACAAAATCATGTTCAAACCGATCGGAGAGATAGAGATGGCCTACTCCAACGCCAAATACTCCGAAATCGTAGATCGGTACAAGCACTTCAGTTTTCAGCTCCTGCTTGCCGCACTAGCACTCGTGCTGCTTCTTATAATCCTGCTCAAAAAGGCCCTTACTCCGCTAAAGGAGCTGGCAAACGAGCTTAAAAGCTACGATCCGATAAAATCCAACTTCTCGAAAAATAGAATTGAAGGAGAGGGAGAGATCCGTATTATCCAGAATGCGGTCGTAGATATGGTCGAGAAGATTCAAGGCTATACCGACAAACTTTTCAAACTGAACCTGGAACTGGAGAAAAAGGTAAAAGAGAGAACAGAAACCATAGAGAACACAAACAGGCAGCTCAGAAAAGAGATTGAGGAGCGAATCAGAGCCGAAGAGGCTCTGAAATATGCCAATAAAATGCTCGAAAAACTCTCTACAACAGACAGCCTTACAGGTCTTTACAACCGCCGTATATTTGAGCAGAACTTCAATAAGTACTGGAAGATAGCCACAAGAGAGAGACGCCCAATATCGGTGATACTGTGCGATATAGACCACTTCAAAAAGATCAATGACACTTACGGACACCAGGCCGGGGATGAGTGTCTAAGGGAGTTTGCGGAAATTCTGCTAAAGTGCGTAAGGCGCCCGATGGATATGGTTGCCAGATACGGAGGCGAAGAGTTCATCTTTATACTCCCCGATACGCCGCTGCCGGGAGCAGTGTCGGTCGCTAACGAGATTCAGGATATGCTGCGCAAACGTAATGAACATATTAAAACGAAGATCAAAATGACGACAAGCATAGGCATCAGCAGCATCGTTCCAAACAAATGGGATGAGAGCCGCATCCTTATACAGGAGGCCGACAGAGCTCTTTACGATGCGAAGAAGAGAGGTAGAAACCGCATAGTGATCAACCCTCTTTGAGATAGGGGTAAAATCTACTTTTCACGCTCCGGCAGAATTTCGATCGTCTCTATCGTATCGTTCTGGTCGATTGAGTCGAGAACCAGCATACTGTCGGCGTCATCATCCTCTATTCCACCGAATACAGTATGTACGCCGTCAAGATGTGGGCAAGGCACGAAGCAGATAAAAAACTGGCTTCCGCCTGTATCTTTTCCGGCATGCGCCATGGAGATGCTCCCTTTTACATGTTTGTGAAGGTTTTTGTCGGTTTCACACGCGATCGCCCAGTCCGGTCCGCCGGTACCGACTCTGGCCGGGTTTCCTCCCGGTCCGCTGTGAGGGCATCCGCCCTGGGCCATAAAACCCTTTATTACTCGGTGAAATTTCAGGTTGTCGTAAAAGCCATCCTGGGCGAGTGTCGCGAAGTTGGCTACCGTGTTTGGAACCTCATCACCGTAAAGCTTCAACCAGATGTCACCTTTGTTTGTCTTTATCTTTGCATATCCAAACCGGTCCATCGTATCCCGGTCGTAATCGTAGGTTTTCAATTTTTTCCCGAACATAATCATCCTTTTATCATTTCTGAACTTATGCAAAACCTGTCGGACCGTCTGGTTTTCACTATGCGACAAAACAGCAGACGATATGCAGTTTTTGCAAAAGGCCAGTCACTATCATCTTGGCGGCGATTATATCACGTCACACAAATTTTTACCTGAGTCTGATAATTCTGATCCTCAGAAGAAGAGCGAAACGGTTTATCCGCAGGAGCATCCTCTTATACAGAGGCAGATTGGCCGCTTCAAGCTGGCAGAAGAGTTCGTTGAGACCTTCACGTTCACTTTGAGTCAGATTGCTCATCCAAAGCCCTTATCTTATGTACTACACGAACGATCTCATCATCATCCAGTTCACCAAGCATCTGCATCAGGGCGCGCGCCGCGATAGGCTGCGCCTTGCCCGTCCGCCAATCCTGATAAGTGCGCATCGAAATACCGAGCTCTTCGGCCATCGCCTTTTGCGAAATCTTCCGGCCGTGGTTTTTGGCTTCCAATGCGTTATGGACAATGTTGAAAATATCGCTGACTTTCATCACAAAATTATACTTTCAGAAGCTGTAATACACATTAAAGTTCTTATTTTTACATCTTTATCTCTTATTTTAAGCATTTATTCACCTATTTACAGTGATATAGCTCTGTTTTAAGCATTTTTTATTCCGTTTTTATACATTTTTCCGTGTATTTATTCTCTATTTCGGCTCTTTGCTATAATTTTCTGCATATAAAGGAGGCCTATGAAAAGAGTGGTCATAGCAGGCGGGGGATACGGCGGCCTCAGGGCGGTAGAGAAGCTGGTAGGCATACAGGGTCTCGAGCTGGTGCTTATAGACGCCAACAACTACCATTTCATGCAGACAGAAGTATACGGTTACATTGCCGGTACGAAAGAGATATACGAGATAGCGATAGATCTCGAACTGTGGTGCGGAGGCTTCGAACACCCGGTACGTTTTATAAAAGATCGAATAATCGGGCTGGAACCGCTAAACAGGGTTTTGATACTCGGAAACGGGAAACTTGAGTATGACTATCTGATAATCGCAACCGGAGCACGGACAAAGTTTCCAAAATCCGTGAAGGGGCTAAGAGAGCGAAGCTTCGGCATAAAACAGCTCGGCCGCTCATTCGGGTTCCACCACAAATTCGAAGAGGTTGTAAAAAAGAAGCTCGAAGGCGAAAGAGGCAGAGTCAACATCGCCATTATAGGAGCCGGTCTTTCCGGTGTAGAGGTGGCCGCGGAGATGGGGTATATGCTGAAAAGATACAAAAAGATGCTCGGAGCACGTTCAAACGATATCGAGATCACCCTTGTAGACGCCTGCGAAACAATACTGCCAGGGATGGACCCGTTCCTGATACGCACGGCGACAGGAAGGTTGGAAAAGCTGGGCGTTTCTCTGAGAGTCTCTGCTCTCATAAGCAGCGTAGAAGAGAGCGAGATAGTGTTCGAAAACGGCGACAAGATGGAGTACACATTCATCATATATACGGGAG
>WFYC01000005.1 GCA_015490295.1 Hydrogenimonas sp.
ATTCGGAATATTCTGCGCTATATTTACCCCCGAGTGGCCTCCCGGAGCATCGGCGCTGATTATATACCTCTCTCCCGCACTGGCCGGAACGAAATATTCGGTACGTTTTTTAAGATATATATCCTCTCCGCCGGCACATCCTATATATACCTTCCCGACCTCTTCGCTATCCAGATTCAAAAGATAGGGCGTTCTTATCTTCAGTTCGAGATTCGCTGCACCCACAAGCCCGATCTCCTCGTCGTTGGTAAAGAGAAAATCTGCGGGAGCATTTTGCTGCATCAGCCAAAGCATGATCGCCACACCCATTCCGTTGTCGGCACCCAGAGAGCTCTCTTCGGCCCTCATCCACCCCTCTTCGACGACAATCTCGATCTCCGGCGCACGTCCTATACAGACCATATCGTAGTGCGACTGAAGTGTTATATCGGAGTTTGAGCCGTAGGCCGCCACATTTCCCGCCCTGTCTACGTGCACGGAATACCCGCACTCATTAGCGACACCCTTTATATACTCACGAAGCTTCGAAGTATCGCCGCTGCAGTGCGGCAGGTTCGTGATCTTTTCAAAGATCTCTTCAATTTTGCCTATCAAATCCATCCCCTTTTTGCCGATATATTTTCAGATCATCCAACCTATCACGAAGCGATAGGCTAAATTAAGCCATTCAAGTGTAAAGTAACAGTATGAAATATTTTGTAATTCTGCCGATACTACTTCTGCTGCAAGGGTGTGTCTACTTCAACGAAGATGGCATATCTACAAAACGGTACAGAGATTGTACCGAATATTACGACGCACAGGGGAAATACCACTGTGAATGCGACGAAAATCTGATCGACTACGACCAGATAGACGATAAGCTACTGAAAGGAAACGAATGAACCCGCTATCGAGGTTGACCATAAAGGGCAAAATGCTGCTTCTAATCGTGCTTCCGACTATAGCACTGCTCTACTATACGGGGACAGATCTCAAGAGCCACTTCGAGTTCAAACAGAAGATAGAGAAGGTCAAACAGCTTGTCGAGCTTAGCGAAAGTCTTAGCCGTCTGGTGCACGAAACACAGAAGGAGCGTGGCGCAAGCGCGGGATATACCGGAAGCCACGGCAAAAAGTTCGTCAAAAAGCTTCCCGCACAGCGCAAGTTGACTGACCAAAGGCTCAGAGAGTACAGGCAGACACTCAAAAAGATCGACTTCGACGAGTTTCCGCCCGATCTTAAAAAGAGAGTCGATGCTCTCGACGCCGACCTCGAAAGGCTCCCCGCGATGAGAGAGCGTATATCGGCACTGAAGCTGCCGCTTAAAGAGGTGGTGGCCTACTTTACGAACATGAACGCCAAGATGCTCGATATTATCGCTACATCTTCGAAACTCTCGCCCGAAGAGCGGACAACCAAAGATCTTGTCGCGTATACTTCGTTTCTGAAATCGAAAGAGCGTGCGGGCGTAGAGAGGGCGGTTTTGAGCGGAACCTTCGCAGCCGATGCCTTTTCGCCCGGCATGTACCGCAAACTGATAGTACTCATAGCGGAGCAGAACGCCTACCTGGACGATTTCCTGTCGTTCGCCCCCGATCCGATGGTGACCTACTATAAAAAAGCGATACAGGACGAGTCGTTCGACCTTGTCAGAAAGATGAGAGAGATAGCCATATCGCATCAGGAGGGCAACTTCGACATAGATGCTGTGTACTGGTTCGACACGATCACAAAAAAGATAAACATCCTCAAAAAAATAGACGACGAGATAGCGGCCCAGATAAACAGGGACCTCGACAGTTTCCACGATACGGCGATAGTGAAAGCCATAGCGGGAGCGGTCGTAATTCTGTTGATGCTGGTGATCGCGGGTCTTTCGGTAAAAGATCTGCAGATGCGACTCAACTCCCTCAATGGGCTGATTACGAACATCGCCGCATCAAAAGATCTCACGACCGAAATCAGAATCTACGAACAAGACGAGTTCGGAAGTATCAGGGAGGCGCTGAAAGAGTTTTTAAGATCACTCCACGAGTTCGCCTCCCATGCACAGAACAGCGCGAACGAAAACAGGCGCACAACCGCCGTTTTGGATGAGACATTCAGGCAGATTTCGTCGAATATCAGAAAAGAGTCAACCATAATTGAAGAGGGTGCGAACGAAGCGTCACAGCTGAAAGAGAAACTTGTGGCCAGCAACCGTGAAGTAACCGCCACGAAAGAGAATATGACAAATGCCAACAGAAGTCTCGGCGGAGCGGTCGAGCTGATAGATAGTACGATACGCCAGATCGAGAACAACGCGGTAGTGGAGCATGAGCTCGCCGAGAGACTCAAGCAGCTGAGCCAGGATGCGGAACAGGTAAAAGAGGTCCTCACCGTCATAAGCGACATAGCCGACCAGACGAATCTTCTGGCGCTAAACGCCGCGATAGAGGCGGCACGCGCCGGTGAACACGGCAGGGGCTTCGCCGTCGTGGCGGACGAGGTGAGAAAGCTTGCGGAGCGTACGCAAAAGAGCCTCGCCGATATCAACGCGACCATAAATATAATAGTCCAGGCCATTATGGACAGCAGCGGGGAGATGAACCGCAATATAGAAAACGTAAACCGCCTCACTGCGGATGCTTCACAGGTTCAAAGCGAGATCGGAGAGGTCTCTTCGAACATGACCGAAGCGGTCGGAAGCGTGGAAAAAACAGCCGCTGCCGTTGAAGAGGCGGCATCCATAATGGAAGCATTCATAGAAAAGATGTACGAGATAAAACGGCTCTCCGAAGTCAACAGGGACGGCATAGAGAAGAGCGACGAGAGCATAAAGCATATCGGCAAGCTGGCCGATGAGGTGCTTCAGCAGATCAGCCAGTTCAAAGTGTAGGGTCGGCCCCTACCTGCTCTCTATCGCCCCTATCACCTTATCGATATTTTTGGAGTATGCGAAACAGCTTTTAAAGTCGCAAGCCTGCCACATGTCGGTTGCAGCCGAACTCTTTAAGAGGAACGGATAGTCGATCTTCTCTACTCTTGATGAGTTTCTCAAAAGATTCTCTTTCGAGCTCTTTATGGCAACCACACCCTTTTCGAGCCTCAGATATGCTACAAGCGCTTCGGGATAGGCGTCTGGGGAGCCGTTTATGAGTGCACCGAAAGCCTGGAGGCTCTCTCTCGCCAGAGCTTCGTCTTTAAAAGAGCTCTCGAGCACCGCCAGAGAAATCAGATTGTCGATCTGAACAGATAGCGCAGACCTGTAGTAGCTGTCGCTTATATCCGCATAACTCTTGGGCTCTCCGGCTCCAAGCAGCCATCTACCGCCTCTGTAGAACCTCTTTTCAGCCTGCTCGGAAAATCTCTTCGCATCCTCGAGATAGCTCTTTTCGAGCGTCGTCTCATAGGCGCTCAAAGCCGCATCGGCGAAAAAGGCGTAATCCTCCAAAAGCCCCTCCTGCGAAGGGGTTTTGCCGTAGAGTACCTGATGAAAAAGGCTCCCGTCATCTTTCGACATCACTCTTTTAAGCGCCATGTATGAGCTTTTCGCCTCATCGAGATAGGCGGTGTCAATTTTCGAAGCCTCGAAAAGGGCCTTTATCATCATAGCGTTCCATGCTGTGATGATCTTTTTGTCGATAAACGGATAGCTCCTTGCATCTCTCATCCTCTTTAAAACGTCAATCCCTCTTTTGAAGCTCTTCGGCTCCTTTGCCGAGACTCTTCTTGCATGGGAGTATTCGCTATCGAAATTCCCATCTTCGGTAATATCGAGATATGCCAGAAACTCTTTCGCCTCTTTTTCGTCGAAGCCGTTTTTCAGGAGCGCTTTCAGGGCCTCATCGTACCTGTAGAGGAAATATCCGCCCTCCCCTTCATCGCTGTCGGCATCGCTCGCGCTGAAATAGAGCCCCTCCGGGGTTCTGAATCTGCGGTCTATCTCCGCTATCGTATCTTTTACCACCTCCCGGTAGCGCTCTTTCGACGTCATCTTCCAGCCGCTCACATAAAGAGGGATCAACTCCGCATTCGTATAGAGCATCTTTTCAAAATGGGGCATTCTCCATCGCCTGTCGACGCAGTATCGGAAAAAGGCCCCCTCTACCTGGTCGTATAGGCCGCCTCTTTGCATACTGTCGAGCGTCTGAAGAGCCAGCATCTTCGCCCGCTCCTCCCCGGTTAGCCTGTATATATCGAAAAGCAGCGCTACTCTGGAGCTTTCGGGAAACTTCGGGCGTTCGCCGAACCCTCCGTAGAGCTTGTCGTAATATCCCCAGATCCGCCGCAGCGCCTCTTTTGCAAGCCTCTCGCCTTCTTGAAGCCGCTGCCCGGAGAGCTTCCGGGACTCCTGCAAAAGCTTCTCTACGGCCTCCGCCCTTCTCATAATGCTCTCTTTGTCCGAGGCGTAGAGTCTGCCGAGGGCGGGAATGAGACTCTTCATACCCTTTACGCCGTACGAATCTTCGGGCGGTATATAGGTGGCGGCGAAAAAGGGCATGAGATCTTCGGTAAGAAAGACGGTGAGGGGCCACCCGCCTCCCCTTCTGTTGAGAATGGAGTAGATGCGCTGAAAGTGCCTGTCAAGATGCGGCATCCGCTCCCTGTCGACTTTTACCGGAACGAACCAGCGGTTGATCAGCTCGGCTATCTCTTCGTTTTCGAAAGACTCCTCCTCCATTACATGGCACCAGTGGCAGGTGCTGTAGCCTATGGAGAGGAGTATAGGTTTGTGCTCCCTTTTGGCCTTCTCAAACGCCTCCTCCCCCCAAGGGTACCAATCTACCGGGTTGTGCGCATGCTGCTGAAGATAGGGGGAGTCCTCGTCTATCAGGCGGTTTGTATATCTGTGCCCGTCACCCCCCTGCAGGAGAAGGGTCGAAAAGAGTATCGGTAAAAAAAGGCGCATAAAATTCATAAAGCCATATTACCACAAAGAGTTTAACACGGTCTGATGGAATCGGAAACTATAATCATGGAAGAAGACTCTATCTCTATTCGGTCGCAGAGTCCGAAATACCGGCTTAAGCAAAAAGTCCATATAATGCTAAAAAACATAAAAAAGTAATAGTTATGAAAAGGATATGGAGCGCATTTAGGTCGGCGGCCCTTCTGCTTCTGCTCATCGCGGCAACGGGATGTACAGAGAAAAGCTCGCCGCTGGTCAAGAGATCTGAACTCACGGTAAAGAGCGGTGAGCCGGTCAGGGTAGCCGCAAGTGAGGGTGCGGACGAATATACCTGGAGGGGCCTGGAAGGAACCGACGGCATCCCGTTCAATACGAAAGGCAGAATCCTCGAGTTCAGGGCGCCCATAGTGCAAAAGAGACACACGGCTCTCTTCGAGATCGAAGCGAAATTCAGGTTTTTTACGCAAAACCGGAACGTTAAAGTGGTAATAGAGCCCGCAGCAGAGGAGGGAAACGACACTTCAAGAGAGAACAACGCCTCTCTTGAAGATAAAGCGGTCGTTAAATCTCTTGTCCTGCACGTTGAGAGAACCTCCCTGAACAGAGACCGCAACACCACTGTAACGCTTACGGCCAAATATAAAGACAATACCGAAAAAACCGTAACCGAAGGCATTACATGGATAGTCACACCCAAAGATGCCGTAAAGATAGAGGGCGGCACCCTCACGGCTCTCAAAGAGGGCAACGTCACCGTTTGGGCCAAAGCGGGCAACACGCTCTCCAACAGAGTGAAGCTGTACATCTACTGGGAGGTAGACGGCCACCGCCTACCGCCCGAACCCGACCCCAAAATAAACAACGCCACGCTGCTGGGTGTAGATGTGAATCATAACGGAGTCAGGGACGATGTGGAGCGCAAAGTCTACGCGACCTTCAAAAAAGCGATTGAGAGGGCGGTGATGATGCAGGCGTTCAGAACCGAACAGGCGATGCTGGCGGATCCTGATCTGGTGAAGCATGCGAGGGAGTGGGAAAAGAAAATATGGAAAGCTATAAATTGTAATGACTATCTGAATACATATAAAAATGTAAATCCATTGTCAAGACAAGACGTAATAAATACTACTGAATGGCAGTTTAACACTGAAGAACGCGTTAAAAAATATTTTGAATATGACCGTGCACTCAGCGGCGGCGTCTACTCTATTAATGAAGGTACTATGCAAGATTGCGAGTTCGATATAGAGAGGGTATTGGAGATGGACCGATGAGAAAGCTATTTTTTCCTCTCTTCTTTTTGTTCATTGTTTTTTCATCCTCGTTGCAAGCCGACGACACAAGATTTGTGCATGAATGGGCAGTGGATCTGTACTATGCAAACGGTGTGTTGGCAGACTCAAGAAAATCAGAATTACAGTATTCGCTAGTACACAGAATTTAATGGTGAAGTATTTGATTCCCCTCCATCCTCAAAAGACAAATGTGAGTTTGACGAAAACGGTAATTTGAAGACACTGTCGTGAAAAAGTTGTTTTTTTTCACCATCGGCTCCAGATGAAATGGATGGCACAAAACGGGTAGCTGAAACAGGGAACCGAACGTGTCACCGTTCCGAAAGGGGAGTTTGTCATAGTATGACCGGCGTTTTTATTTGGCGGGTGCTCTTTTTCTGACCTTTTCAAAAGAGCCGACAAGCAGAAAGATGATCGAGATCTCCGTTACGAGCAGCAGCCAGTGGAGGTTGTAGACCTGCTC
Organism: Hydrogenimonas sp.; assembly: GCA_015490295.1. Lineage (GTDB taxonomy): Bacteria > Campylobacterota > Campylobacteria > Campylobacterales > Hydrogenimonadaceae > Hydrogenimonas. The sequence goes on from WFYC01000005.1 coordinate 6,632, forward strand.
TTTATGGTCCTCTATTTGCCAAAAAAGCTCGAGGCTTTTGTAAAAGAGCCACGACACAAGCATTCCGGCGAGGTATCCGGCCTGTTTCGCCATATCGAGCCATGAGAGTATCTTTTTTCTGTTCAGCAGTATCGTCTCTGCCCTTACGAGGTACGATCCGAACATAAAGGTAAACTGGTAGCCGGCGTAGACCAACAGGGCGGTAGAGTAGCCGTACGGCATCGCCAGGTACCACACCACCAGCGCAAGCATGACCAGCTCCACAAGAAGGGATATCTTGTAGAACGTGCGCATGTTGAGTATCTTTTCGTAGTATCTCGCGACAGCCAGCATACCGACTGCAAGGGCTATGCCCCCAAGAGAGAAGACCGAAGGCTTCAGCACCGAGTAGATCGTAAACACCGCCCCTCCCACAAGGCCCGTAAAAAAAGAGTTTACACCCTTGTAGCGGATATATCTGCGGGGAACTATCTTCAATACTCTATCCCTTTTCTCGCTTTTACTCCCGTGTCGTAGTAGTGTTTTACCTTCTCCATCCGCGTAACCAGGTCGCTCGCCTCTATCATCGCGTCGGTCGCATTGCGGCCGGTCATGACGATCTCCAGCGTTTGAGGCCTATTTTTGACGAAATCGAGCACTCTCCCCTCCTGCAAAAGGCCAAAATTTGCGGCCACCGCAACCTCGTCGAGCACTACCATATCGGGCCTCCACCGCTCGACCCTCTTTAGCATCGAATCGAAGAGATTTTCGCACATCAGCTTCTGCTTCGGCGTCGGGTTCCCCACTACAAAAGTGCCGTCCCACTCCCGCATGATTTCGATACTATCGCCTCCGCACCGGCCGAGCATCTCGATCTCGGCACTTTCGACGCTTTTCATGAACTGTACAAAAAGCACCCTCCATCCGCTACCTACAGCCCTGAGCGCAAGGCCGGCGGCGGCCGTGGTTTTACCTTTGCCCTCACCCGTATAGAGCTGCACCATTCCTCTCTTCATCGACGGACTCAAAATAGTACCGGTTTATCTTTGTCGAAAGTTACTTCGAAGAGTACTTCGACCGAGGCGTCGGAGTGTGCAGGCACAGAGAGCTCTATCGTGAGTTTTCCGTTCTCTCCCTCTTTGTAGGAGACCTTTCTGTCCGAAGTCACCCCCAGAAGTCTGACATTTATGTCGCTTCTGACCGCTACCGGGATACGCTCTATTATAGCAAGCTCTTTTCTCCTATCCGACTGGTTGACCACCTTGACTACATAGCCGTCCTTCTTGCGTATACTTCCTCCGAAAAAGCTCTCTTTCTCTTTTAAAATCAGCTTCTTCTTTCTTACGACAAGATCTTCGTCAACGCTCACAAAAAGCGTGTAGTAGCCATCTATATACTCGCCCCTGACGTTGGAGGCGATACTTTTCCTGCCCTCTTTTATCTTCCAGGTGTGGGCTTCGATGGGGTGTTTCGGTCTGAATTTCAAAACCCTGTACACATTGGCATCCCTGTAGGGGTAGACCTCTTCCAAAGCTCTCGCACCGTTTTTCCATGACTCCATAACTATATCTACCCGCTCTGCATTCGACGGAAGTTCAAGCCCTCTGATCTTGTAGCTTCTCGCCCCTTTTTGCTGCGCTTTTGCGTATCTCACCCCCTCGACCAAAGCCGTATCGGCCGCCATCGGAGCGGCCATCTTCTGCAGGGTCCTGATTTCCGGACGGTTTCTGTCTCTGATAATCCACGGCTGAAAACGGATAGGCTGCAGGTACCTCTGCAGGGGGCGGTAGTAGAGCATAGCCTCGTCCGCTTCTATATCGACACCGCTTCTGTTCGTAAGGTGCAGGTGCTTCGAGACCGCAATCTTCTTCGGCTCGGCAATGTCGGCTTCATAGCCTATATCGAAGCCGATGAACCCTCCGGGCAGTGTAAGCTTAAGCTCGGAGCCGCACTCTTTTGAGAGGTGCAGCGGCTCGAGCGACGGGGCCATTTTGAAAAAGAGCTCTTTTCGCGCCTTCAAAAGCGCTTCGTCGGTCCGCTTTCTTCCCAGAAGCTCGGAATATCTCGCGGCAGCCGCTTCGGAGAGCTCAAGCAGGCTTTTCGAACTTCGCGGCTTGGCCTCTTCGACGAGTCTGTCGAGGTACTCCATCTGCCGTTTGGAGCGGGCGATATTTAGCTGCAGTGCCTCTATTTCGCTCTTTAGGCTGCACAGTCCGACGCTTTTGGGGCACTCGGGCATAAAGGTGAGTGCAAGAGCGCTGTCGCCGCACTCCGCTCCGCTCTTTTTCGGGGCGAAGCCTATGAATGTAGAAGAGGGGGTGAATCTGTAGATTGCCGCATCCCTGTAAACTTCGAGTGTGGATGCATATAGCGAAACGGCCGCGGAAGCGGCAACGAAGAGTAGTGTAGAGACTCTCATGAAAACTCCTTACTGCGCTCACCGCGCCGAAAACAGCGACTGCACCTACAGCAGATGCTCGTTCCGCCGACACGCTCGACAGATCTTAAACCGTTCGATCCCATGCCGCCTCCTTTCGCTTTAGATGGAGTAGTACATCGCTTCGGGGTGGTAGACCACTATCGCCGCCGTCGACTGCTCCGGGTGGATCTGGTATGTTTCGCTCAGCTCGATACCGAAATCCTGCGGTTTGAGCAGGTTGAAAATCGGGGCGTTGAGCTCCAGATCGGGGCATGCCGGGTAGCCTGGCGAATATCTGGCCCCGGTGTATGCGCGCATCTGTACATCTCTTAGCGTATTTCCCTCGTTTTTAGCTATACCCAGATCGAGGCGGATCTGCTTGTGGGCTATTTCCGCAAGCGCTTCGGCAAGCTCCACTCCCAGCCCATGGACGAGGTAGTATTCGTGAAACTTCCCCTCGTCGTAGAGCTTCCGCTCATACTCGCTTATCCTGCTTCCGGCACTCACCGTAGTAAACGCGACCACGTCGTGCCTGTCGCGGTGGAAGTAGTCGGCAAGGCATCTGTAGGGCTTTTTGGTCTGCCTCGGAAAGGTCATCTGCTCCCTCGCCCTTCCCATTACATACTCCAGCGGCTCCCTGTCGGCGTCCGCATCTTTGTGCCACCCCTCGCTCTCGTCGAATATAAGCAGCGTCGTATCGTCGCTTCTGCACGGGTAGTAGCCGTAGATTATGGTCGGCTCGAAGAGTTTTTCGTCCAGAAACTGCGCTTTGAGGCGCTCGTATGCGGGCTTTACAACCTCATCGAGCTGTTTTTGATACTCCTCTTTGCTCATCCCTTTGCTTCTGTAACCCCAGCGCGACTTGAAGAGTATGCGGTGGTTCAGCCACTCGAAAGCTATGGCCGGGTCGAAATCTTTCGAATCGATCACGCGGCGCCCCCAAAAGGGAGGCACCGGCACCCGCACATCGCGCGAAGGCATCTCTATCTCTTCGAAAGGGGGTATGACCGCCTCTCTTTTCTCTTTCACGACCTCCATATGCTCTTCATCGCTGTCGCTTCCGAGCCTCGTGTCGAAGTTGCCCTCCTCTATCCGGCTCATCGCTATGACACCGTCGAAAGCGTCCCTGCAGTAGAATATAGGCCCGTCATACTTCGTGCGGCAATATTCGTCCACGAAACCCTTTGTCAAAGCCGCGCCACCCATAAGAACGGGTATCTTCACACCCTGCCGCTTCATCTCTTCGAGGTTCTCCATCATCACCTGCGTAGATTTGACAAGCAGGCCGCTGAAACCTATGGCGTCAGCGTCATGCTTTTTCGCAGCCTCCAGGAACTGCTCCAGCTCCACCTTGATCCCTATGTTTACAACCTTGAAGCCATTATTGGTCAAAATTATGTCGACAAGGTTCTTGCCCACATCGTGCACATCGCCCTTTACGGTGCCCAGCACGAGGGTCGTATCGCTCGTCTTCTCCTTTTTCGGAAGATATGGATTCAGATGGTCCACGGCGGCCTTCATCGTCTCGGCGCTTTGGAGAACGAAAGGGAGCTGCATCTGCCCGCTCCCGAAGAGCTCTCCCACCACCTTCATAGCCTCTATCAGTATCTCGTTGACGATCTTTTCCGGCGCTATCCTGTGCCTCGCCTCCTCTACCAGTGGAATCATCCTCTCCTTGTCGCCGTCAAGAAGCAGCTTGTGTATCTTCTCTTCGTCGCTCATCGCCTCGTAGGCTTCATCTTCGGCTCCCTGGTCTACGGCCTCTTTTTTGCTGAAGTGCTCTATGAATGCGAAGAGCGGGTCGCCCTCCTCTCTTCTGTCAAAGAGAAGATCTTCGCACACTTTGCGATCCTCCTCTCCGATTCTGCTCATCGGAATAATGTGCTTGACGTTTATGATGACCGAAGTGAGCCCCGCCTCGATACAGTGGTGCAGAAATACGGAGTTGAGATAGGGGCGCGCATCTTTGTCGAGACCGAAGGAGATGTTAGAAAGCCCCAGAGTCGTGCCCACTTCGGGGTGGCGGCGCCTAAGCTCCCTGATCGCCTCTATCGTCTGTACGGCGGCATCCCTGTACTCCTCGTCGCCTGAGCCTACGGTGAACGTAAGCACGTCGAAGACCAGGTCCTCGGCTTTTATGCCGTGCTTTTTCGTCGCCAGCTCATATATACGTTCGGCCACTTCGAGCTTACGCTCCGTCGTTTTGGCCATCCCCTGTTCATCTATCGTAAGGCAGACCAAGGAGGCGCCGAACCGTTTGGCGAGGTTGCATACCGCATCGAACTTCTCTATGCCATCTTCGAGGTTTACGGAGTTGAGAATCGGCTTGCCTCCTATACACTTCAAAGCGGTCTCGAGCCCCTTCACCTGCGTGGAGTCGGGCATGAGCGGCAGGGGAATCTTCTGCGCATAGAGGCTCATAACCTCTCTCATATCCTTCGTCTCGTCCCTTCCGGCAAACCCGACCGAAACATCCAGAACGTGCGCGCCGGCTCTTACCTGCTGCTGCCCTACGGTGAGGGTCCCTTCGTAATCTTCGGCAAGCAGAAGCTCCCTGAAGGCTTTCGAGCCGGTGGCGTTGGAGCGCTCCCCTATAAGAAGCGGCGGCGGATCCTGCATAAGGGGCACGGTGCCGAAAAGAGAGGCCAAAGAGGGTCTCTGGCTTCCTGATGGCGGATGCGGCGTCAAACCCTCCACGGCATCCGCAAGAGCCTTTATGTGCTGGGGCGTGGTACCGCAGCACCCCCCCAGAAAGGCCACTCCGTCATACTCCGTGAAGCTCTTCTGCAAAGAGCTGAACTCTTCGGGCCCCATCGGGTAGTAGGTGTAGCCTCCGCGGTTTTGCGGAAGGCCGGCGTTCGCGTGTACCGAAATAGGCTTGTGCCAGAGACTCGAGAGCGTCTTCAGGTGTTTTTCGACCTGCTCGGGGCCGGTACCGCAGTTGAAGCCAAGAGAGAGTATGTCGAAAGGCTCCATTATCGTGGCGATCGTCGCCGCGTCGGTGCCTATCAGCATCGATCCGCTCAGTTCTATGGTTACCGAAACCATTATCGGGATCTTCACGCCGCAGCTTTCGGCAGCGTCGCTGCAGGCGTGAAGCGCCGCCTTTATCTGCAGGGGATCCTGGCAGGTTTCAAGAAGGAATATATCCACACCCCCATCTATCATTCCACGGGCCGTCTCGAGGCAGCCCGAGTAGATCTCGTCGTACCCTATATGCCCCAAAGAGGGGAGCTTCGTACCAGGACCTATGGAACCAAGGCAGAATCTCGGCTTTTGAGGCGTGGAGTATCTTTCGCAGACCTCCTTTACAAGTTCGCACCCTTTTTTACTAAGCTCGTATGCCCGATCACCTATACCGTACTCGTCGAGCACCCAATTCATCGATCCGAACGTGTTAGTCTTTATCAGATCGGCACCGGCCGCCGCATAGCGCTCGTGAATCTTTTTTATCAGCTCGGGTGCCGTGGCGTTTAGAAGCTCGTTGCACCCCTCTTTGCCATCCCATGCGCTCTGCGGTATCTGCATCGACTGTATCTGCGTTCCCATGGCGCCATCTATGACGAGTACCCGTTTTTTGACAAGCTCTTTTATCAGGTCGTAATCAGCCAAATAAAACCTTTTGAAATATTGAAATCCATCCAACTGTTGTTTGATAATTGTATCAAACGAATGCTTTATGAGCACTCCTGTCGAAAAAGTGTATCCGAACTATAACTTTTCTTTTCGCTCTTATGCTATAATTTCGACAAATTCATTTATAAGCATTTATAATTTGTCATAAAAAAACAACTATTATGAAAGGCAATAGAAGATGGCCCATGTAATTAACTCCCTGACAGGAGCTAAGATAGTCAAGCCCAAACCGATCAACGAAGAGGTTCCTTTTGATGGAGGCGTCATGATAACGGAGACCGATACCTCCGGAATAATTACATATGCGAACCGTAAATTCAGAGAGATGACAGGTTACGACAAAGAGGAGCTCATAGGCTCGCCGCACAGCATAAACCGCCACCCGGATATGCCCAAAGCCGCTTTCAAAACGATGTGGGAGACGATAAAACGCGGCGATATGTGGGAAGGTTACGTCAAAAACATGCGCAAAGACGGAAAATATTACTGGGTCATCGTATGGATCAAACCGAAACTCGATGAAAACGGAAATATCGTCGGGTATATCGCCGGCAGAAAAGTACCGAACAGACAGGATATCAAAAGGATCGAGCAGGAATACAGGCTGATGAAAGAGCACGAGGATGCATAGAGCGAAACCGCAGCAGCAGATCTTCTAATCTGCTGCGCTTTTCAACCTGTATGACGAAGGATACTTCATCGCGCTCTCTCTTCTGTTTGGAAGAAGAACGTAGTCATAGCCCCTTCCCGAATATAGAAGCGTAACGGAATCGACCTGTGTGTGATCGAAACGGTAGCTTTGATTCTCTTTCGCGAAAAGGGCCTTGCCGATCTGATCGCCGAAATCGGGTATCCACGTAAGAGCGGCGATCAGAAACGACAGAAGATAGAAAAGAGATTTATCCCTCTTTTTGTTTTTTACCATAAATACTGCACCATAGAGCAAAACTCCAGCTATCCAGAGCCACCACTGCTGGTTGTCCACAAAAAACTCGTTGAAGAATATGGGTATGTTGTAAGCTTTGATATAGTTCACCATCAGACCGGCATAGAAGATGAAGACGAAGGCCATCCAGAAAAGCAGGCCGTAGAGGAGCATGGTAACGAACTTTATCATCTGACTTTCAACCTCTTCTCTCTTCCAAGGCGCCAGATTTCCGATGCCCTGGCGGAATGAAATCCATCTCTTGATTCTACCACAACATCGCAGTGATCCAGCGCATACTTTTCGTCGAACGGCTCGCCGTGTCTGTTGGCCGATGTAGTGTAGCACCATCCGAATTTTTCTATGAAGTTTCGATGCTTTCCGCTTACAAGCCTGAAAGAGGTGCCGTTCGGGAGAATGAAAGATCTTTTCCGGCTTCTACGAACTATATTTTTGAATTTTGAAGGAGTGCGACCGCACTCATGAAGCGCAGAGAGCCTAGCGACAGCCTTCAGGAAAGGGAGGTTCCCTGGACGACCTTTCGCTTTAGCAAGTCTTACTTTCGACTGCGAAAGAAAACCGGCCGTAGTGTCGGTCTGCACCAGGTAGACCAGATCGGGACGCATCATTCTCTCAGGTAGTCCTGTATAGCCCTCGGCTCAAGCGCTCCGTCCTCTCTTATCTCCTCTATAGCCGCCGCTGAAACCCTTGCAGCCGCCAGAGTCGTAAAATAGGGTACGTCGAAACGTAGTACCGCCTGCCTGATACGGCGAGCGTCATCTTTGCTGGCCTTGTTGTCGGAAGTGTTCAAAACGACATCTATTTCGCCGTTTTTGAGCAGATCCTCCACATTGGGCCTTCCTTCGGATATTTTAAGAACCGTCTCGGCCTCTACTCCGGCCTCTTCGAGAGCCTTTTGTGTGCCGGAAGTCGCTACAATTTTAAAACCCAGATCGGCAAAGATCTTTCCTATCGATCCAGCCTCCGGTTTGTCATGGTCCGTAAGAGACATAAAGAGCGTTCCCGATGTGGGAATATGGTTCTTGCTGGCAAACTGGCTCTTTGCAAAGCTGAGGCCGAACGTCCTGCTTATACCCATCACTTCGCCGGTAGACTTCATCTCCGGTCCCAAAATGAGGTCGGAGCCCGTAAGTTTGCTAAATGGAAATACAGCCTCTTTTACAGCTATATGGTTTTTGAGCTTCGGTTTCAAAACGTTACCGTCGTCGGTGACGACTCCGAAGGTGTCGTAAAACTCCAGAGCCTCACGCAGATCCCCTTTTATCATAACCCTGGTGGCGACTTTGGCAAGCGGAACCCCCGTGGCTTTCGATACGAAAGGTACGGTACGGCTGGCCCGCGGATTCACCTCTATCAGGTATACTTCCTCTTTGAAGATAGCGTATTGGATATTCAAAAGGCCCTTGACACCGAGGCCCAGTGCTATAGCCTTGGTCTGGTTTTCGACATCTTTTACCAGTTTTTCGCTTATCGATACCGTCGGCAGAGAACATGCGCTGTCACCCGAGTGTATACCCGCCTCTTCGATATGCTGCATGATCGAACCTATGTAGACCTCTTTGCCGTCGCTTATGGCATCCACGTCGAGCTCTATAGCGTGGTCGAGAAACTTGTCGATCAGTACGGGCGACTCGTTGCTTACGCTCACAGCCTCGTCCATATACTCTTTCAGCTCACCTTCATTGTAAACTGTGCGCATAGCCCGTCCGCCAAGCACGTAGCTCGGACGCACCAGTACCGGGTAGCCGATTCTCGAGGCTATCGCGAATGCCTCCTCTTTCGTGAAGGCGGTCCCGTTTTCAGGCTGCTTGAGCCCCAGAGCGCTGATAAACGCCGAAAACTTCTCACGATCTTCCGCCTCGTCGATCACCTTCGCACTGGTACCGACGATCTTTCCGCCTATAGAAGTGATCTTTTTTGCAAGCTTCAAAGGGGTCTGTCCGCCGAAATGGACTATGATGCCGTCCGGTTTTTGGGTCTCGATAACGCTCCTTACATGCTCAAAGTCGATCGGATCGAAATAGAGTATGTCACTCGTATCGTAGTCGGTAGAGACCGTCTCCGGATTGCAGTTGTACATAATGGAGGTTATCCCCATATCTTCGAGAGCGAAAGAGGCGTGTACACAGCAGTAGTCGAACTCTATACCCTGCCCAATGCGGTTTGGCCCCCCGCCTATTATGAGTACCTTCTTTTTATCGCTTCTCTTCTTCTCTTCTACGCTTTTGGGAAGTGCCATTATATTGGTCGACGAATAGAGATAGGGGGTCAAGGCCTTGAACTCGGCCGCGCATGTGTCCACTTCGTTGTACTCCAGCTCTATTCCGAGGCTCTTGCGGGCCGTGTAAATATCGTTTTCACCGAGATCCATATTCTCTTTTTCGTTTATTATCTTCGCGATCATGGCATCACTGAAGCCGTCGCTTTTAAGACGCCTTAAAAGTGACGGGTTTTGCAGGGTCTCTATGTCTATAAGCCTCTCCATCTCCACGATCTGCTCTATCTGCCGCAAAAACCACGGATCGATCTTGCTCAGCGAAAAGATCTCATCTACACCGTAACCCTCCCTGAAAGCCTGGGCTATATATAGAAGCCTCTTCTCATTTGGCCTTCTGATCTCCCGCCTGAGCGTCTCATCGTCGCAAACAACCGGATCGAAACCGATAAGCCCCGTCTCGAGTGAGCAGAGCGCTTTTTGCACCGACTCCTTGAACGTGCGCCCTATCGCCATCACTTCGCCGACACTCTTCATCGAGGTCGTCAGAGTCGAATCGGCCTGCGGGAACTTTTCGAAAGTGAAACGCGGTATTTTGGTGACTATGTAGTCGATTACCGGTTCGAAGCTGGCCGGGGTTCCTGTTATGTCGTTCTTTATCTCGTCGAGAGTGTACCCCACCGCCAGAAGAGTCGCCACCTTTGCTATCGGATAGCCCGTAGCCTTCGACGCGAGAGCGGAAGAGCGGCTCACTCTCGGGTTCATCTCTATCACTATCATTCTACCCGTCTCAGGATTTACCGAAAACTGTACATTTGAACCGCCCGTATCTACACCGATTTCGCGAAGAATTTTGAAGCTTGCGTCACGCATACGCTGATACTCTTTATCGGTCAGCGTCAATGCCGGAGCGACGGTAATCGAATCTCCGGTATGGACACCCATCGGATCGAGGTTTTCGATCGAGCAGACGATGATGCAGTTATCGGCCCGGTCGCGTATCACCTCCATTTCGTACTCTTTCCATCCGAGCAGACTCTCCTCGATAAGAATCTCGCTTATAGGGCTTGCATCGAGTCCGGCTCTTGCCAGAGATTTGAACTCGTCGATATTGTACGCCACGCCGCTGCCGCCACCGGCAAGCGTATAGGATGCACGGATGATAAGCGGAAAACCTATCTCTTCGGCCGCGGCCATCGCCTCCTCCATCGAATAGGCGTACCGGCTTCTTGGAAGATCCATGCCTATCTTTATCATCGCCTCTTTGAACGCCTGGCGGTCTTCACCCTTTTTTATCGCTTCGGGGTCCGCTCCCAAAAACTCTACACCCTCAAGCATCCCTTTTTCGTGCATACTCATGGCCACGTTCAGAGCCGTCTGCCCGCCCATTGTAGGCAGTATTGCATCCACACTCTCTTTTTCGATAATACGTGCGATGATCTCTTCGTTTATAGGCTCTATGTAGGTGCGGTCGGCAAATTCAGGGTCGGTCATTATGGTCGCGGGATTGGAGTTTATCAGAACAACGCGGTAACCTAGCTCTTTTAGCGTCTTGGCTGCTTGCGTACCCGAATAGTCAAACTCGCAGGCCTGCCCTATCACGATCGGCCCCGACCCGATCAGGAGAATGGTCTCGATATCGTCTCGTTTTGGCATAAAGGAGCACTCCTTTGAGAAATTTTATAATTCTACTAAATCGGCTCTTACGAATCGCTTTCGGCGTCCGTTTCACCCACGGAAGCGACCCATACGAAATCTGGGTGGAGCGTATCGCCGTAGAGCTCGATATAGGCGTTTTGAAACCCCTGCATCTTGCGGGTCGAAAGAACCCTTCCAACAGGTATTCCGGGCGGAAATATATGATCGAGTCCGCTCGTAGAGACCTCGTCCCCGGCTTTCAGTTTCAGCCACTGTGGTATATATTTTACCACCATGCGCCTGGCATCCATTCCGGTCGCTATTCCGGGTGCCCGCGCCTCCCCTATATATACGGCAAATGTACACTCCGGATCGCCCGCAAGAATCATCAGCGGACGCCGGCTCTTTTCCACTACTATACCTACGGCATAACCGTTGCGCACGACGCCGTAATTTTTCATCGGATTGAAGTTTTTGAAACCGTCGAGCCATAGCTGCTGAAAGTTTCCTACCATCGCATATCCCTGCGGCCTGACGACCTCGAATGTCACATTCGAATCGGAATCTATACTCATCGCTTTTTTCAGCGAACGGTACTTCGCCGCGTCACTTCCGCATTCAAGCAGCCTCTTTTGAAGCAGCTTAAGCTCTTTTTGGAGATATTCTATTCTTTCGGCTTGGAAAAGGTGTTCCTCCACTCTTTTTTCGACGCTATGCGTAATATCCATGTAGAGAGAGCGTAGTGTTGAGGTGAAGGCGACAAAGAAAGTGCGGACCGAGACACTGTAGAGAGAGAACAGTATCACGATCCCCAGCAGAATGAGGAGTGTAATCTTGCGATTGAACCTATTCATACGAAAGCTGCTGGAGAAGATCTATCTCATCCAGTACGCGTCCGGTTCCTTTAGCTACGGCCAAAAGCGGCTCTTCGGCCACATAAACAGGCAGTTTGACTATATCCGAAAAGTATTTGTCGAGCATCCTTATCAGCGCGCCACCGCCTGTGAGGACGATGCCGTTTTCGACAATGTCACCGGCTAGATCTGGAGGTGTAACCTCCAAAATATCTTTCAGCGCGTCACCGATCTCACGCAGAGGCTCTCTCATAGCCTCTCTGACATCCTCGCTCGTAAGCTCTATGGAGCTGAGCAGCCCGCTGACCTGGTCGCGGCCGTTTACCACCATCGAAACCTCCTCGTCGAGAGGAAGCGCGCTTCCGATCTCTATCTTTATCTCCTCGGCGACACGGTCTCCAATGAGAAGGTTGTATTTGCGTTTGACATAGTCGGCTATCGCCTGGTCTATTTTGTCTCCGGCGGTTCTGATCGATTTGCTTATAACAAGCCCTCCAAGCGAAACAACGCCGATCTCGGTGGTTCCGCCGCCTATGTCAACCACCAGGTTTCCATGCGGCTCTTTTACCGGAAGCCCCGCTCCTATGGCAGCTGCCATAGGCTCCTCTATCAGGAAAACCTCCCTTGCACCCGCATTGAGTGCCGATTCACGCACAGCCTTACGCTCAACCTGCGTCAGGCCGAAAGGTACGCAGACTATAATTCTGGGCCGTATGAAAGTTTTTCTATGGTGTGCCTTCTCTATGAAGTACCGGATCATCTTTTCGGTTATGTCGAAGTCGGCTATAACTCCATCTTTCATCGGACGGACGGCCCTTATGTTTCCGGGTGTCTTGCCCACCATCTCTTTGGCCTCCTGGCCGACCGCCAGCACTTTTTCACGGCCGTATTTGTCGGTCTGGATCGCCACCACGGAGGGTTCGTTTATTATTATTCCGTTACCTTTGACCAGAACCAGGGTGTTGGCCGTACCGAGATCGATCGACAAATCGTTGGAAAAGACACCTATCAGCTTGTTTATAAACATTTACGCACTCTTTTTGCTTTTTTTGACATATAGCGGTTTGGCGCCGCTCTTTACGACATCTTCTGTTATCACTATCTCGTAACCGGCATACTCAGGAAGGTCGAACATAATGTCCACCATAATCTCCTCTATGATAGAGCGCAGTCCCCTTGCACCTGTTTTGCGTTCGATCGCCTTTTGCGCGATCGCTTCCAGGGCGGCTTTCTCGAATGTCAGCTCGACATCATCGATCGCGAAGAGTTTTTTGTACTGTTTTACCAGTGCATTTTTTGGCTCCGTCAATATACGCACCATATCCTCTTTGGATATCTCGTTGAGTACGGCCAGAACATGAAGCCTGCCTATTAGTTCCGGAATCAGTCCGTAGGAGACCAGATCGTCAACTTCCACCTCGCTCAAAATCGCCTCCGTATCACTCTTCGAGCGCTTCTCCTGGTCGAAGCCCAGAACATTGCCGCCGAGACGGCGCTTTATTATGTCCGACAGACCATCGAACGCCCCGCCGCATATAAAGAGGATATTGGATGTATCTATCTGTATGAAATCCTGATTCGGGTGCTTCCTTCCCCCTTTGGGGGGAATGTTCACTACGCTGCCTTCGATGATTTTCAGAAGTGCCTGCTGAACCCCCTCACCGGATACATCCCTTGTGATAGATCGGTTTTCGCTCATTCTGGAGATCTTGTCCACTTCGTCTACGAAAACGATCCCCTGCTCGGCCTTTTTCACGTCGCCGTCGGCAGCCTGAAGCAGCCTTGTGAGTATGTTTTCGACATCCTCGCCGACATACCCGGCCTCCGTCAAGCTGGTGGCGTCGGCGATGGCTATCGGAACATCGAGAAATTTCGCGATAGACTGTGCCATAAGCGTTTTCCCGCTACCGGTCGGACCTATAAGCAGAACGTTCGACTTCGCTATCTCTGTATCGTCGTCTTCGAGACTCCCCTGTTTAAAAATCCTTTTGTAGTGGTTGTAAACCGCTACCGACAGCACCTTTTTGGCACGCTCCTGGCCGATCACGTACTGATCGAGAGCGGCTTTGAGCTCTTTTGGGGTCAGAAGCTCCCTGTCGCCCCTCTCTTCCTCCTCCTCGACCTCTCCGAAGAGTATCTTGTGGGCCGAAACGACACAGTTTTTACAGATATAGACACTATTTCCGGCCAGCAGTGGATTCTCCGGGCTCTCTTTTACACCGCAAAAGCTGCAACTTCTATTTGTCATCTAATTTCCTCTCGTATGGAATGCCCCGTTTGGTTTCGAGCACAAAACGGCACAATGCTTTGACCTCTTCGCTTTCAGCGCTCTCAAGCAGCCATTCGGCACTCTCCTTGAGCGGCTTGCCTCTTTCGAAAAGCTCCTTGTAGGCTACACGCAGTTCATTTACAGTCTCACGCGGCAGACTCCGCCTAAGGCCTGTCAGGTTCAGACCCCGCAGCACGGCGCGGTTGCCTTCGGCGAGGCAGAAGGGCGGAACATCCTGGCTCAGGGCCGATGCACCGGCTATCATGGCCAGGTCGCCGATCTTCACAAACTGGTGAATCGGCGTCATTCCGCCTACGACGACGCCGTTTCCGATCTCCACATGCCCGGCAAGGGTGGCTGCATTTGCGAAAATACAGCGGTTCCCGATTATACAGTCGTGGGCAACATGAACATACCCCATAAAGAGGTTGTCGTCGCCTATTTTCGTAACGCTGCCGCCCCCTTCCGTGCCGGGATTTATCAGAGTGAACTCCCTGATCGTGTTACGGTCGCCGATAATCAACTGCACATCTTCGCCGTGAAACTTCAGATCCTGGGGGATGGAGCCTACGACCGCATGGGAAAATATACGGCAATCTTTGCCGATAGTGGTGTCCCCCTCTATTCTCGCACCCTGACCTATGACGGTACGCTCCCCGATTTTGGCGCCGGATGAGATGTAGGCAAACGGGCCGACCTCTACGCCTTCGCCCAAAACGGCGCCCTCTTCCACTACCGCAAGCGGTGAAACTACTGCCATCACTTGTCCACGATCATTGCTTTGAGTTCGGCTTCGGCGACCAGTTTGTCGTCGACGTAGGCCTTTCCGTCCAGAACCCAGATGGGGCCTTTCTGCTTTATGACTCCGAGTCTGTATACGAGTTTGTCTCCGGGGCGCACCGGATTTCTGAATTTGCATTTATCTATACTCATGAAATATACGACTTTGTCCTGCACACCATCTTTGTCGTCATCCCCCATGCTTTCGAAAGCGAGTATGCCGCCCGCCTGGGCCATGCCCTCTATGATCATAACTCCCGGATATATCGGGTGGCCGGGAAAGTGCCCTTCGAAAACCGGCTCGCTTATCGAGACGTTTTTGTACGCCTCTATAGCCTTCCCCTCGTCGCATGAAACCACACGATCGACCAGCAGGAAAGGGTATCTGTGGGGAAGAATTTTCTGAATTTGTACGACATCCATCATGAGAAAATAGTCCTTGGATTTAAAATTCTCTTATTTTATCACAACACGACTAATTTTTCTCTGACATCCGGGTATGTTTCTGATTCTATGAAGATTTCCATATTCCCTTCCGGAATATCCTGCAGCACGATAAGAGCGGATAGGTCCCACGGGCCCATTCCCACGCTTTCACGAACCGCCATATCGGTTTTGAGCGGCGGCGGTGCAAAGATAAGTTCTCTCAGGCTTCCGTAGCCGCAGCCGGATACTCTGTTGTAGTGTTCGAGCGTTATGAGCCGGATCTCTTCGCGGTTGAACCACCCTACACCCTCTTCCGCAAAATCTACTCTCCCCTTCGTATAGCGCCTCTTCAGCGTCGAGTATGGTAGGATGTAGCTCGACAGAACCCTCTTTTTATGTTTCACCCAACCGAAACGGAGACGGTAATTTAGAAACTTCTGCCTGAATATCCTGTAATCTCTCCCCTCCTCTTCGAGCTCCATCCTTCTTTCGTAGATCTTCAGCCGTTCCTCTATCGATCCCAGCAGTATATTGCCGCAGACGGGTGAGTAGAGCTCGTCCGCCGGCATCTGCTGCTGGCTTCTTTGCTGTGTGAGTCCGTAGAGACAGCCGCAGTAGTCCTGGCGGTAGAGCCTCTCTTCTTTGCTTATGCGCTGCTGAAGCTGCGTTCCACCGCCGCTGCGGTAGTCGACATATACAAACTCCACACCGTACTCTTCGGCAAACCTCTCTCCTGTTCTGACAAGCTGCTCCTGCGACTTTTTCGGGCTCACGAGCAGCGTAGTGGTCATTCTCTTTTCGCCGAGTTCCCTGGCTTTTTTCGCGCTTATTTCAAAGCGCCTGTCGAAACATATTTCACACCTCGCACCCTTTTCCGGCTCGTTTTCGAATCCTTCGACCGCCTTCAGCCACACTTTGTAGTCGTAAGGTCCCTCTATCAGCTCCACTCCCAGCTTTTTGCAGCTCCTCTCTACATCGAGCAGCCTGAGCCTGTACTCACTGTAGGGATGGATGTTGGGATCGTAAAAAAAGCCGGTCAGTCTCTCGTTCGGAAAATCCTCTCTGAGCCTTTGCAGAAAGAAGTGGCTGTCGACGCTGCAGCAGATATGGACGAGCATCTACTTCTGTCTCTCCAGACTTTCGATATTTCCCGTCGCGTATTTGGCGAACTTTTTTACCGCCGCGTCCATCTTTTTCTGCAGAGCCAGTGAACAGTCGTACTCCACTCCGTGACGCCACATCAGATATGCTTTGGTATTGAAAACGGCATGGACCTCCCCTTGATTATCTTCATAGATCAGAATCTTTTGCGGCAGGTCCAGGCCAAGTGTCTGAGAACACTGCATTAGCGGCGTTCCGATTTTGGGGTTTCCGAAAATCACCAGTTTCGTCGGCCTGAGCTTCAGCCCGGCCTCTTCGGCGCCTTCGCGGTGGTCGATGACTTTAAATACCGTAACACCTTTTTTTCTCAAAACTTCTACAAGCCTTTTGGTCGTCTCTTCGACACCGTATTTGCTAAGATACTCGGCCATTCCGTTTTCGGCAGCGAAAACGGATGCGCCGAAGAGCAGTAAAAAAAAGAGCTTTTTCAATTCTTCTCCTCCAGATCTTTGAGCCACTCCGCCACCTCGGCATCGCTTGGCATTCGCCAGTCGCCCCGCGGGCTGAGTGCGATCGTTCCGATTTTCGGGCCGTCGGGCATACAGCTTCTTTTGTACTGTTGTGAAAAGAAGCGCCGCAAAAAGAGTTTCAGGTACTTTTCGATCTCATCATTTACATATTTGGTTCCGAATGCACTCTGCGCAAGAAAGAGGATCTTGCGGGGAGAGGCACCGCTCTTTACCAGATGGTAGAGGAAGAAATCGTGAAGCTCGTAAGGTCCGAGAAGATCTTCCGTCTTTTGCGAAATCTCGCCTTCGCTTGGAGGAAGAAGCTCCGGGCTTACCGGAGTGTCGAGAATATCGGTTAGAAGCTTCGATATGTGCGGATACCGCTCGGCCGCCCACTCCACGAGATAGCGGATCAGCGTTTTTGGTATTCCGACATTGATGGCATACATCGACATATGGTCGCCGTTGTAGGTGCTCCAGCCGAGTGCCGATTCGCTCATATCACCGGTTCCTATGACTATCCCTCCGATCTTGTTGGCAAGATCCATCAGAATCTGCGTACGCTCTCTCGCCTGTACATTCTCATATACCGTGGTATGCTCCGAGGGGTCGTGGCCTATCTGCCTGAAATGTTCGAGGCAGGCTTCGGTTATTTCGATACTCCTGAAGCTGACCCCGAGAGCTTCGCACAGCTTTTTCGAATTCTCGAGCGTACGGCCCGTAGTTCCGAAGCCCGGCATCGTTACGCATACGATATCTTTCGGATCACGCCCCGACGCCTCGTATGCACGATAAACGGCAAGAAGTGCAAGTGTGGAATCGAGTCCGCCGGAGACACCTATGACCGACTTTGCGGCACCTATGTGCATAAGCCTCTTGTTCAGGGCGGCACCCTGAATGGAGAAGATCTCTTCGCACCTTTTCGATCGTTCGCTCTTTTTTGACGGTACGAACGGATGAGGGTCTATACGGCGGTTGAGCTGCTCTATCTGCGGAGTATCGTAGAGCTTTATGCGTCTGAAGCGGCGAATCTCACCGTCCGCGAAGCTCCCCTCGGCCGCCCTGAAGCTCTTGAGGCGCTGCAAATCGACATCGGCAAAGATGATCTGAGACTCATCCAGAAAACGTTCTCCTCTCTCCAGGATCGCACCATTTTCGGCTATCATGCAGTCTCCGCCGAAAACAACGTCGGTAGTCGACTCTCCGACACCGCAGGATGCGTAGATATAAGCGGCCATACAGCGCGCACTCTGTGTAGCCACAAGCGAGCTTCTATATTTGCTTTTTGCGACAATTTCGTCACTGGCGGACAGGTTGAAAAGAAGCGTCGCTCCCGCAAGAGCCTGATAGGAACTGGGCGGAACCACACTCCACAAATCCTCACACACTTCAATGCCAAAAACGAGGCCGTCGCCTCCCTCGAAAAGAAGATCGGTACCGAAAGGGACTTCGCTGCCAAGAAGCGATATGCTTTCGCCTCTCAAATCCTTCCCGGAAACAAACCATCTCTTTTCATAATACTCCTTGTGTTCCGGTACGAAGCTTTTTGGTACCGCTCCAAGGATCTTACCTTCCTGCATCACTACGGCGCAGTTGTAGAGTCGTCCGGTGTGCCACAGCGGAACTCCTGCAATCGCTACGGTAGAGGAGCTTGTAGATGCCTCTACCATCTCCGCCAGCCCCTCCCGCACAGCTTTGTGCAGCGTATCCTGATAGAAGAG
>WFYC01000006.1 GCA_015490295.1 Hydrogenimonas sp.
TGACCGGTGCGCAGGGTATAAGCAGCGTGAAGCCGGATCTCGTTACTCTGGGTAAGGTGATAGGCGGCGGTATGCCTGTGGGAGCTTTCGGCGGACGTGCCGATATTATGGCGCAGCTCAGCCCTGACGGCCCTGTATATCAGGCGGGAACACTCAGCGGCAACCCTGTCGCCATGGCCGCCGGCCTCGCCCAGATCAGGCAGCTCAAAGCCGATGTGGCGGTTTACGAAATTTTGCAGATGCGCGCCGAAAGGCTTATGAACGGTTTCAAAGCGGCGGCGGATGCACACGATATACCGCTTCAGGTCGATGTGAGAGGAAGCATGTTCGGTTTCTTCTTCAACAACAGACCGGTAAAAAATTTCGACGATGCTCTAAACAGCGACACCGAGCGCTTTGCGAAATTTCACAGTGCGATGCTCGACAGGGGATTCTACTTCGCATGCAGCCAGTTCGAGACCGGTTTTATAAGTACCAAAATAACGGAGGCGATGATAGACGAAACCGTACGGAATGCGCATGAAGTGATGGGTGCTCTTTAATGTCCGATGAGAGGAAGCCGAAAATCAGAAAGGTCATAGAGGGCGCCGGCGATCTGTCGCTTGGGATCTCTATGGTCGTGGCCGTTGTCATCGGCGTTGGCCTCGGTATCGGAATGAAAAAGCTTTTCGGATACGAATGGCTCTTTTGGCTTGGAGTCTTCTGGGGAGTGGCCGCGGCTATACTCAATGTCTACAAAGCGTACAAAAAGCAGATGAGATCTCTAGAAGAGCTGAAAAACGATCCGAGATACAAAGACTACCGCAAATTCGATGACGACGAAGATTCGTAATCTAGCGGCTCTCTTGGCGGCAGCTGCACTTTTTGGCGGCGTGGCTGTGTGGTACCTGCTGGGGTTTGATCCCCTTATCAACTATGAAGTAGGTTTTTTCAGTGCCCTGCTTGTACTGGGTGCCAGCGGATTCGGATACTGGCAGATGGTGCAGGGCAGTGCCGGGAGCTCTCCGCATCACGATCTGCAGGATGAGACGGAGCGTATAGATGACCGTTTCGGGTTATGGGAGGAGGATCTGCCGCAAGAGGAAGATGCGGCGAAACTCCTGAAGGAGGAGAGGGCAAGATTTAAAAAAAAGCGACGGGATTTAAAGAGTTTTTTAAAAACCGCAAAGCCCGCACTCTCTCTCTACAGGCTGGGGGCGTATGCCGTTTTGCTCTACGCCGTTTACAAGCTCATCTCCGCCGGAGTCTTCGATCCCATATCTTATCTTATCGGGGCCGGTGCCGCTCCTTTGGGTATGGCGGTCGCTCTTTGGGTTATGAACCGCTCTTGACTCATATTGAAATAAGAGGCGCTTCGAAGAGTATGCGGCTCTCTTTTTTGACTATGTAGCCGTTTAATTTTTTTGCCGTTTCACTCAATGAGGAGATGTTGCAGGAGTTGTCCAGATCCCCTTTTACGGCAATTTGGAAAATCGGGTAACGCCTCTTTTCGAACTTCAGGGTTTCACCTGTTTTGAGTGTCATCGTTATCTCTATCGGTTCGGTGTCTCTGAAGCAGAGAAATATTTCGCTCATAAGTCTTACAAACTCTTCCGGATGTATCTTCATCTCGGGAAATGTGGGGTCGAAAGATGTTGTAAAACCGTGTCTGCGGCTGATTGAACTCGTACTGACCGCGAGATCGATCAGGTTGTAGATGTTGTGAGAACCCATATCGTCTATATGGGGATTGCTTATCCTCTCAGGAGGTTTCTGGTAGAGCCTAATAGCTATGGTGTCGTTGTCTTCGTAGCCGACCATGATTCCGAAAAATTCGTATCGTCCGTATGAGAGATCGAGCATAGTGGTCTTGAAGCCGTATGAGATATTGGCGTAGGCGACGGCGAGTTCGAAAATCTCTTTGACCGTCACTTCGGCGAGAAGAAACTGAGCCTCCTGGTTTAGCGTCTTAACCCTTCCGTTGCTGTCGAAAAGGATCCATGGGTTGTAGTCGTATTCGATCCATTTTTCTAAAAATTCCATAATTAGACATCTTTCATAACGCTTATAGAAACTTTCTCACCGTAAGCTGTACCTGACGGTACGGCACAGAAGCCGATTTTTTTCAAACCGGCTCGGATCTACTCTTCGATATAGTTTTTCAGTTTGCGTCCGACTTTCGGGTGTTTAAGCTTCTTGATGGCGCTGCTTTCGATCTGGCGCACCCTTTCACGCGTGACGTTGAGCTCCTTGCCGATCTCTTCGAGCGTACGGTCGCTCTCATCTTTCATCAATCCGAAGCGCATACATATAACGGCTTTTTCTCTCTCGTTGAGCTGATCGAGCACATCGTCTATCTGGTGCTTCAGATCCTCTTTCATAACGGAATCTATTGGGCTTGCAGAGCTTTTGTCCTCTATGAAATCGCCGAATCGTCCATCCTCCTCGCTGCCTACAGGGGCTTCGAGACTCACGGGCTCTTTCGTGATTTTGATAACGTTTTTGACTTTGTCCACACTGAGTCCGACATCCTTGGCTATCGTCTCTACATCCGGCTCTTTGCCCGTCTCCTGTAGATATTTGCGCATGATCTTGTTTATGCGGTTGATGGTCTCTATCATATGGATCGGTATTCGTATGGTTCGTGCCTGATCGGCTATGGCGCGGCTGATGGCCTGTCTTATCCACCACGTCGCATATGTCGAAAACTTGTAGCCCTTCTTGTACTCGAATTTGTCCACCGCCTTCATAAGGCCGATGTTTCCTTCCTGTATAAGATCGAGGAAAGGTAGCCCGCGGTTTGTATAGCGTTTGGCGATAGAGACGACAAGCCTGAGATTCGATTTCGCCATCCTCGTCTTCGCCTCTTCCGAGATCTTCTTTCCCCGTTTGATCTGCTCCAGAATCTCCTGCAGCTTTTCTGGGTCGAGGTTGAAGCTGTCTTTGCTCGCCTCTTTTGTCTGGAAAAGTTTCTTAATCTGCAGATATGTGCTCACCATGGTCGCTTCCGGAACCGCGGCGGCGATATCCTCTTTACTCATGTTGACAATATTTTCGAGGATTTTGCGGTGATTTTCCCTGAGCTGCTCATTAAAGAGCGGCAGACGGTACTCCAGGCGCTTGAGTTCCTTGTCGAAACCCTCGTCGCTTTTGAGTGCCGTCTCCATGGACTTTACGAGTTCGTTTATGAGTTTGGAGGTGGGTCCAAGATCCAAAAGCCTCTCTTTCAGTACCTTCTTCTTGAAAGAGAGCACCAGCTGGTAGTGGAACTTCTCCTCTTCACTCGCATCTTCGGCAGGAGCTTTGGCGAGTGTCTTCATCCAATCTTTTTTCGCCTTTTCGAGAGCTTTGAACGTCTCTACGACTTTGGCTACACGCTTGTTGTCCTTGGAGGACTTTTTGGAAGATTCGCTCTCCTCTTCCGCTTCGTCGGAATCGCTCTCCTCGAAGCTTTTGAACAGCTCTTTTACACGTCGTTCCCGGTTTATAAGCGGCTCTTTGTAGTCGAGAATGAAATCTATCAGATATGGAACGGAGCATATGGCATCGAGAATTATATCCTCGCCCATCTCGATCTTTTTGCTGATCTCGATCTCCTCCTCTTTTGTAAGAAGGGGAATCTGGCCCATCTCTCTTAGGTACATTCTTACCGGTGAGTCGCTTCTTGACCACTCCAGAAGCTCTTTTTCTCTTGTAAAATCGAATTCGTCTTCGAGGGTGTCGTCGCTGAGCTTCTGTCTGTCCGATTCGCGCTTTTCAGCCTCTTCGATGTTAAGAAGCATCGCGCGTTCGCTGGAGGTGATGATTTTAATACCGTACTTTTTGGATAGTTTCAGTACGTTTTTAGCCTGTGCCAGCGTAGGCTGTTTTTCAAAAATCTGTACAATTTTTTCGTATGTGATATATTTTTCGTTTTTGTGTTCTTCGAACAGTTTTTCAAGTGCTTGGTTGAGCTCTTTGGCAGTCATAGTGAGGTAAACTCCTTGCGTGAGAGTAAGGGGGATTATATTCAAAAAAAAGTAAATTGTAAATTAACAGGTTGTATTGTCCCTCGATGGTCCGTAAAAACGGTGCCGGGAAATGTAAAGAAAAAGAGGACCGTAAACTGAAAAAAAGTAGAAATAGTCTTTGCATCGTCTGCTC
>WFYC01000007.1 GCA_015490295.1 Hydrogenimonas sp.
AAGTTGCCCAGATCAGCGAGGAGGAGAACCTCTTCATGCTCTTCAAACCCGTCAAGAGAAACAGTTTGAAGGCGATTGAACGGGTTGGGGAGCGCTATCTGGTTTTGGTGTTCGAGCACGACGAGTACGCCATACGTTATCAAAACCAGTTGGAGGCCTTTCTTCGTGACCTTATCGGTTACGAACTCGAAGAGGTGAAACGGATCGCAAAAGATGTGGGAATAATGTCTTTATACTATAAAATGCGCGCAAAAAACGACGAAGAGATAACCTCTGTAAATACGGAGGCTTTGATAAAGGTCGCCGGAAAAAAGAGCGGCTGGGGAAAACGAAATATACGCGCATTTCTGGATGGCGATATTATCGAGGAGCTTGGTTACGGGCTCTATTTCGACCCGTTGTTGCCCAAAGGATTCATGGCACTGAGGGTCGATTCCGTAATAGAAAGCAGACCGATGAAGATGCTCTGCATAGGTGCGATAGACCAGGATTTTACGAAGATTTTCAAGGAGGTTCGAGATTATGGCTGACAAACATCACGAAGAGCTCGGTAGAGAGGAAGAAGAGATTGCTGCGCCGAAAGAGGAGAAGTCGCTTGAAGTCGAAGAAGGTGCCGAAACTTCAAGCGACGAGAAGGAGGAGAGGCTGAAAAAATGCGAAGAGGAGCTGCAGGCGTGCGAAGAGAAATATCTACGTATGCATGCCGAGTTCGAAAACATCAAAAAGAGGATGGAACGCGAGAAGGATAAGAGTGTGGCATATGCCCAGGAGCAGTTCGCGAGAGACCTGCTTCCGGTGATGGATTCACTCGAACTCGCTCTCGCCTCCATTCCCACACCGGAGGAGGAGGCCGACGAGCATCTGCAGAAACTGAAAGAGGGTATCCAGCTGACACTCGATCAGTTTATAAAGACGTTCGAAAAGCACCATATAAAGGTAGTGGATATAGATCAGGGGTTCAACCCCAATTTCCATGAAGCAGTCATGCAGGTCGAGAGCGAAGAGCATGAGAGCGGTCAGATCGTTCAGGTGCTTCAGAAAGGATATACCTACAAAGAGCGGCTGCTAAGACCCGCCATGGTCAGCGTAGCCAAATAGGTTTTGCAACTCAGGTAGCAAAACGGAAAAGAAAAGTTGAGTATAATAGACTCAACTAAAAAATTCAATCAATTTCTGGAAGGAGAAAAAAAATGGCAAAAGTTTTAGGAATAGACCTCGGAACCACCAACTCCGCGATGGCGGTATTCGAGGGAGGCGAAGGCAAGATTATCGCCAACAAAGAGGGGAAAAATACAACTCCGTCTGTAGTCGCATTTACCGACAAGGGTGAAGTTCTTGTCGGAGATCCGGCGAAAAGACAGATGGTTACAAACCCCGAAAAGACCATCTATTCGGTCAAGCGTATCATGGGGCTTATGTGTAATGAAGAGAAAGCGGCGGAAGCGAAGAAGCGCCTACCCTACCATGTAATCGACAAAAACGGCGCATGTGCCGTAGAAGTTGACGGAAAGACCTATACACCCCAGGAGATTTCGGCGAAGATTCTGATGAAGATGAAAGAGGATGCCGAAGCCTATCTGGGCGAAGAGGTTACGGAGGCCGTCATTACCGTACCCGCATACTTCAACGACTCTCAGCGTAAGGCTACGAAAGAGGCGGGAACTATCGCCGGTCTGAATGTACTTAGAATCATCAACGAGCCGACAGCGGCGGCGCTTGCATATGGTCTTGACAAAAAAGAGGCTGAAAAGATCTGCGTCTACGACCTTGGAGGCGGTACATTCGACGTTACCATCCTTGAAACGGGTGACAACGTAGTGGAGGTTCTGGCGACCGGCGGTGACGCATTCCTAGGCGGTGACGACTTCGACAACAGGCTCATAGACTATGTTTCTGAAGAGTTCAAAAAAGAGAACGGCATAGACCTCAAAGCCGATGTAATGGCACTTCAGCGTCTCAAAGAGGCTGCGGAAAATGCGAAAAAAGAGCTCTCTACCGCGCAGGAGACCGAGATAAACCTTCCGTTCATCACCGCGGATGCGAGCGGTCCGAAACACCTTGTAATGAAGATTACACGCGCCAAGTTCGAGAGCCTGATTACAGATCTTGTAGACTCTACTATCACAAAAATAGAAGAGGTTCTCAAAGATTCCGGCCTCGGCAAAGGTGAAATCAAAGAGATCGTAATGGTCGGCGGATCTACACGTATTCCGCTGGTTCAGGAGAAGGTGAAAAACTTCTTCGGCAAAGAGCTGAACAAATCTGTAAACCCCGACGAAGTGGTCGCTATCGGTGCGGCTATCCAGGGCGGAATCCTCAAAGGAGACGTAAAAGACGTTCTGCTTCTTGACGTTACGCCTCTTAGTCTGGGTATCGAAACACTCGGCGGCGTGACAACCAAGATTATAGAGAAGGGAACCACGATTCCGGTCAAGAAGTCCCAGGTCTTCTCTACCGCCGAAGACAACCAGCCGGCTGTTACGATCCATGTAGTTCAGGGTGAGCGTGAAATGGCCAAAGACAACAAGTCTCTCGGACAGTTCGAACTCACCGGAATTCCGCCGGCACCGCGCGGTGTTCCTCAGATCGAGGTTACGTTCGATATCGATGCCAACGGTATCCTCACTGTAAGCGCGAAAGACAAGGCTACAGGCAAGTCACAGGAGATCAAAATTACCGGATCTTCAGGACTCAGTGAAGAGGAGATCGAAAAGATGGTACACGATGCGGAAGCCCATAAAGAGGAGGACCGCAAGCGCAAAGAGCTTATCGAGACCAAGAACCAGGCAGACGCTCTTGTCTACCAGACAGAAAAGAGTCTGAGTGAAGTCGGTGAAAACCTCGAAGCTTCAGAAAAAGAGAAAGTTCAAGCTGCACTTGACGCTCTTAAAGAGACCCTGAAAAACGAGGATGCCACAAAAGAGCAGATCGAAGAGAAGGTCAAAGCTCTTACCGAAGTGAGCCATAAACTTGCCGAGGCCATGTATAAAAAAGAGCAGGGCGGTGCCCAGCAGGAGGGCGGAGCCAAAAAAGGCCCCGAAGACGAAGACGTAATCGACGCAGAAGTCGAGTAACCCGAAAGTGCGGGGGATCCTTTCCCCCGTGCCGCCTGACGATTTCCTCTGAAATGGAAAAATCTCTACACCCCTTTCCTCCTATAATAGACGAAAACTCCAAAATACTCGTTTTGGGCTCCTTTCCGAGCATAAAGTCTTTTGAAGAGAGCTTCTACTATGCCCATCCGAGAAACCAGTTCTGGCCGATACTCTCCGCAATCTACGATATGCCTGCAAAGAGTCGTGAACAGAGACTCGCTCTGCTTAAAAGCGCCAAAATCGCACTTTGGGACGTCGTAGCTGTCTGTATGCGTACAAACTCAGCCGATTCGAACCTGAAAGAGTGCGAACCGAACGATATACCGTCACTTTTGAGAGAGTACCCGAATATAGAGAGGATTCTCTTTACCGGTAAAAAGGCTTACACCCTCTTTCGTAGATATTACGCGAAGAGGATCGATCTGACTACAGCACTTCTGCCGTCCCCTTCACCGGCTTATGCATCCATTAGCCTCGAAGAGAAGCTGAAAATCTGGAGAGAGCTGCTTCGCGACTGATCTTACAGGGGCTGCCTATTTTTTGCTCATTCTTTTAACCGTATTATGCTAAAATCCGTTTATGGATTCGATTTTTATAGCCAGGCAGCCGGTAGTTACTGATTCGAAAGAGCTGTTTGCACATGAACTGCTCTTCAGAGATTTCACTGATAAACTCGATATTGCGGTCGAACAGAACGTGCAGGATGATCTCTATGCGACCAGCAGGGTTGCCGTAAACGCTCTCAACCAGTTTGGAATAAACAGGCTTGTCGGCGATAAAGATGCCTTTATCAATGCCGACGAAAGATTCATAAGCGGAGACTTCATCACCATGCTTCCCAAAGAGCGTTTCGTTATAGAGATACTCGAAGATGTGAAAATGGACCATCGCCTGGTTTCAAGAATCGAAGAGCTCAGAAACAGAGGATACAGGTTTGCAATAGATGACGTAATCTTTGATGAAGATTTTTTCAAGAGGTACGAGTCTATTCTTCCTCTTGTAGAGATCATAAAGATTGATATACGTGAGAACGAAGTAGACAATGTCAAATATATGATAGAGCGCCTTGAAGATCACGGACACCTTCTTTTCCTGGCGGAAAAGGTGGAGAGTATGCAGGAGTTTCGGCAATACAAAGATGCCGGGTGCACTCTCTTTCAGGGATATTTTTTCGCGAAGCCGGAAGTAAGCGAAAAGAGATCTCTCGACCCTTCCATGCAGACACTTTTTGAACTTACCGGGCTGCTTGCGAACGACTCTTCTACTCCAGGAGAGATTGCTGCCGCATTCGAAGGAGCTCCAGATCTTGCCCTGCAGCTTCTTCAGTTTCTAAACTCTTCTCATTTCGCTTTCAAAAATCCAATCAAATCGATTTCACATGCGACTATGATGATAGGAAAGAGCGACCTTCTTACTTGGCTCTATATGTTGGCATACGCAAACGGAAATCTATCGAAGATCGAGAGCTCTCCTCTCATATCGCTTGCAGGATTTCGATCGAAATTCATGCGTAAAATATCGAAGCTTCACGCAGATACAAAAGAGTTGCAGGATATGGCCGCTTTTACAGGGACACTCTCTTTGGCTGACTCGCTTTTCGAGATGCCGATGAATGATATTTTGAACGAGATCGAGGTGGATGAGTCGATTAGATCCGCGCGTTTGGAGAAGAGCGGGATTTTGTCCGACTATCTCGAGATTGCGAAGAGTATCGAAAGAGCCGACTTTAAAGAGTGTATAAAGAGAGCGCTACAGATCGGTCTGGATATAACGGAGCTCGAGAGCTCTGTACTGGAAAGCTATTGATATAGAGAAGAGTCGATATTTTCTATGATGAATATCAAATTAATTTTTTAGTTTATCGGCAACAGGCTTATGGATTGCATTGGAAAGATATAATGCAACCTTAAAGTAGATGTCGAGAGGAGAGTATGAAAAGAGTAGAAGAGTTCATAAAAAAAGAGTCATCTGCCGGGATAGTGCTGATATTCGTTACGATAGTGGCGCTGATCCTGCAGAACAGCCCCCTATCGGAGCTCTACAGCAGCTTTCTGCATACACCGGTTGAGATTCGCTTCGGGGCGCTTCAGATAGCCAAACCACTTCTTCTGTGGGTCAACGACGGGTTGATGGCCGTCTTCTTCTTCCTGATAGGCCTCGAGGTAAAGCGTGAGGTGATGGAGGGGCATCTCTCCTCCGTCAAACAGGTGGCGCTGCCCGGTATCGCGGCGGTAGGCGGTATGGTTGTACCGGCGCTTGTTTATATAATCTTCAACAAGGGTGAATCTTTTGCAATGAACGGCTGGGCCATCCCTACCGCTACCGATATAGCGTTCGCCCTCGGCATTCTCTCTCTGCTCGGTAGCCGCGTACCTGTCTCTCTGAAGATATTTCTGATGGCGCTTGCAATTATCGACGACCTTGGAGCCATTATCATAATAGCGCTCTTTTATACCAGCGAACTCTCTATGCTCTCCATCGGAGTCGCTTCGGCCTCCCTAATAGTTCTTCTCATACTCAACCGTATGGGAGTGGCAAAAAAAGCCGCATATATACTGGTCGGAGTCGTTTTGTGGGTCAGTGTGCTCAAGTCCGGGGTTCACGCTACGCTGGCAGGCGTGGCTCTAGCCTTCTTCATCCCTTTGAATGTAAAAGCGAGCGACGGAAAGAGCTTTTCGATGTCCAAAGAGATGGAGCACGACCTCCACTACTGGGTTGCGTTTATGATTTTACCGCTCTTTGCCTTCGTAAATGCGGGTGTCGATCTTCGGGGAATCTCTCTTGAAGAGATGTTTGGACCTGTACCGATGGGTATAATGCTCGGTCTGTTTATAGGAAAGCAGCTGGGAGTTTTCGGCTTCAGCTGGCTTGCTATCAAACTGAAGTTCGCTTCGCTTCCGGAAGGCAGCAATTGGCGTCAGCTCTACGGGGTGGCCGTATTGACCGGAATCGGCTTTACGATGAGCCTTTTCGTGGACTCTTTGGCATTCAGCGACAGCCAGGTTTACAAGTATGCGGACAAGCTGGCGATTCTGCTCGGCTCGTTTATCTCCGGAGTCGTCGGTTACCTGATACTGCGAGGCTCGAAACCGCCTTCAGGCACCAAATAAGAGAGAGTCTTGCGGGCTCGCACCCGCAAATATTTTAGAGCATATTTTTTAAAAACTCTTTGAGCTCCTCTTTGCTTCCACAGGAGGCGAAGCAGCTGCTTCTTCCGCACACGAGGTAGTTCGGTTCCGTTTCGCTCTTAAAGAGAATATAGGGGTATCGAAGTTCACAAGAGAGGTTCTTTATGTCGGCAAGACGGTTGGGCAGCGACTTGATGACGAACCCCTCTTTTAGATAGTTTACGGCGGCTGAGACGAATGTGGCGTGCCACATAGGCTGTTTGACTATCTTGATCGAGTTGTACTCGAGCGTCTTGAAGGCGATATCTGTGTATTCTCCTCCAAGCAGCATTCCAAGTTTTAGAAGCACTTTCGTCATAACGGCCGAGCTTGCCGGGTAGCTCGTGTCCGAAATATCTGCGATAGTCGGAAACTCACCCCTGCTGAAGTACCACCTGCCGCTATCGTAAAAGAGCTCTTTCGCCTTCTCGGCAAGCTCCTGTGCCAAAAGCAGCCATCTCTCTTCGAGCGTTGTGCTATATGCCTGCAGCAGTGCATTGCAGAGGTAGGCGTAATCTTCGAGAAACGCTTCGATTTTCGGCTCTTTCCCTATCAGTACGGAGTGGTAGAGCACCCCCTCTTTGTACATAAGATCCAAAAGGGCGTTCAAAGAGGCTTCGGCGTCACCGAGATATCCGCTGTCGATTTCCGCGGCGATGAAGAGGCTCTTTACCATCATGGCGTTCCAGGAGGTTATCACTTTCTTGTCGATAAACGGGTAGTCTATTGTTGTGCGCATCCTTTTGAGCAGCCGCCTTACACCGCTCCACCACGGATAGTCGGCAAGGGAGCCGTTTCTTACTATATTTCTGCCCTCGAAGTTTCCGTGCGGGGTGATGTTTAGGGCTTCGCATATCTCATTGGTCTCGGCTTCGCTCCACTCCTCTTTTATGAGCGCCTCTTTTACCTCTTCGTAGCCGTATGTGAAGTAGAGCCCTTCGGCCCCATCGCTGTCTGCGTCGCTCGCACTGAAGAAGAGACCGTTTTGCATCATCTTATCTTTCATGAACGAGATCGTCTCTTCGGCGACGTTGAGGTAGAATCGATCTTCAGTTGCACGGTAGGCCATCAGGTATGTTTCGCAAAGCAGGGCGTTGTCGTATGTCATCTTCTCGAAGTGGGGCACCAGCCACATATCGTCGGTGCTGTAGCGGCAGAAACCGCCGTCGACAAGATCGTAGATGCCCCCCTTAGCCATATTTTTCAGTGTCTTCTCCACCATATGCAGAGGCTCCGGCCTTTCGGTTAGCATATGCAGTTCAAGTAGCAGGTTCAGTGTCGAGGAGTGAGGAAATTTGGGGGCTTTTGAGAAGCCGCCGTACTCTTTGTCGAAGAGATCTTCGCACTGGTTTATGGTGCGAT
The DNA here is from genome assembly GCA_015490295.1 of Hydrogenimonas sp. Classification (GTDB taxonomy): domain Bacteria; phylum Campylobacterota; class Campylobacteria; order Campylobacterales; family Hydrogenimonadaceae; genus Hydrogenimonas. Next base: position 7,625 of record WFYC01000007.1, read on the forward strand.
CTATAAGAGAGAGGTCGAGTTTTGTCGCTTTTACCGGACCATCTTTCGGAGCGAGAAACCTCTGGATCTCGTCGGCGTTTTTTACGATGCCCTCGGGTGCCTCTCTCCACTTTTTGTCGATTATCTCTATCAGCTCCATGAAGCCCATCATGTTGTATTTTCTCTTCGGGGGTATGTATGTGCCGGCGAAAAATGGTTTTTTATCCGGCGTCATGAAGATAGAGAGAGGCCATCCGCCCGGACGCTGGTTCAAAAGGGCGTGTACCGACTGGTAGTGTTTGTCGATATCGGGTCGCTCCTCCCTGTCGACTTTTATCGATACGAAGCGGCTGTTCAGAAAATTTGCTATCTTTTCATCTTCGAAGACTTCGCGCTCCATTACATGGCACCAGTGGCAGCTGCTGTAGCCGATGCTCAAAAATATAGGCAGGTTTAGCTCCGCTGCCTTTTCAAACGCCTCATCTGTCCACGGGTACCAATCTACAGGATTGTTCGCATGCTGCTGCAGATAGGGTGAGTCCTCTTTTTCGAGTCTGTTTGCCATATGTATCCCCTTTTTCTCCAACCGATTTTTTACGGCACGATAGTTTAAGCGGATGTTAGCGCCTTTTTTATAAAAAGTTCCACCGATGCCGATATTAAAATGTTCATATGGTAAAAGTGCACATTTGCTACACAAAGAAGCGTTAAAATCGGAGTGATCCGCATAATTCGTACAATGACCGCTGCGCCGGCGTACCCTGCGGGAACGGAAAGGAGTGAAGTTTGGAAAAATCGGTATTACTGGCCATCTCGGCCCTGTTTGTTGCGACATCTCTGAACGCCTATTCGGCAAAAGGGATGGTTGCATACAAGAAGCTATGCAAACATTGTCACGGTTCAGGCTTTAAAGGGGCGGCGATGCTTACGAGTGATGAGTGGGAGGAGATGTTTGTAAAAAAGGCGAAAAAGCTCAAAGAGGTTCACAAAAGCGATTCGGAGGCGAATAAGGTGATGGAGTCACCATACTTCAAACGCCGAATGGATGCCCTGGGCAGATTCTTGCGCAACAACGGAAACGACATGGGAGTGGTTAGAAGCTGCGACGGTCTAAATTGCGGATAGGTCCGCTATAATTAGGTTTCGTAACGTTAGCCTATAAATATTTCAAGAGGAAAGCTATGAGAGTGTCAAAGTCCGTTTTTTTACTGCTTTTTTTCACCATATCCCTGTTTGCGTCTGTCGTAAGTGTCGATGAGGTGTTCAAACCTTCGGCATCTTTTAAAAACGGAAAAGTGCATCTGAAGATCGAGCTGGCGGAGCATATTCACCTGACGAAAGATCTTTTTAAATTCTCTGTGGAGCCGAAAGGGAAGGTTGCGCTCGGGAAATTCACGCTTCCAGCCGCGCAGAAGGATGATTTCGGCGATGAGGTCTATGCGGGAGTGTTTGAAACAGACATACCTATAGAGGTAAAAGATAGAGGGCTCAAGAGTTTCACATTTGTAGTCACATATCAGGGGTGCTCCGATGCCGGCATCTGTTATCCGCCGGTTACGAAGAGATACGATTTCGATATCGAAGCCGCCGCCGCGGGCTTTAAAGATGTAAAAAAGCCCGTTGCCGAGTCTATTGCGGATAATACGCAAGAGCAACCTCTTTCGGAAGAGGAGAGTATAGCCTCCACCCTGAAGTCGAAAAGTTTTTCTATCGTCCTTTTGACCTTTTTCGGTTTCGGTCTGCTGCTGGCGCTGACGCCGTGTGTATTCCCGATGATACCGATTCTCTCTTCGATAATCGTGGCTCAGGGAGAGGGGATGAATGCAAAAAGAGGCTTCATACTCTCTTTGGTCTATGTTCTCTCGATGGCACTGACATATACCGCGGCGGGAGTGCTCGCCGGGCTATTCGGCGCCAATATCCAGGCTGCTCTGCAAAATCCGTGGGTCATTTCGCTCTTTTCGCTCCTCTTCGTCGCTCTGGCTCTTTCTATGTTCGGTTTCTACGAGCTTCAACTGCCTGCATCTTTGCAGACAAAGATAAGCCGTACCAGTGACGAAGCCGGGAAAAAGGGAGGTTTGGCCGGAGTGGCGGTAATGGGTTTTCTCTCGGCGCTCATTGTGGGCCCGTGCGTCGCGCCGCCGCTTGCCGGTGCGCTTATATATATCGGCCAGACCGGTGATGCGCTGCTCGGCGGTGCCGCTCTGTTTGTGATGAGCCTGGGTATGGGGCTTCCGCTTCTTCTCATAGGCACCGGTGCGGGCAGGTTCATGCCCAAACCAGGCGGCTGGATGAGCGCGGTTAGCAGGGTATTCGGCGTCGTCATGCTGGGTGTTGCGATCTGGATGCTTTCTCGTATCGTTCCCGACTCCGTGAGTATGGCTCTATGGGCGGTTCTTTTTATCGTCAGTGCCGTATATATGGGTGCGCTGGAGCCGATCGGAGAGAAGAGGAGCTGGAATGCGCTTTTCAAAGGGCTCGGGCTGGTTTCGCTCATCTACGGTTCGTTTCTGCTTTTCGGTACCTTTACCGGTGCGACAAATCCTCTCGATCCGCTCAAAACGTTTAAAGAGCGCCCGGTATCAGCAGCCGGAGTACCTGCAGAGGCCGGGTTGAAGTTTATCAGGGTCGAAACCCTTGAAGAGCTGCAAAAAGAGCTGGAGTCTCAAAAGGGGCATGTAATGGTCGATTTCAGGGCGGACTGGTGTGTCAGCTGCAAGGAACTGGAGGAGAATACATTCAAAGATCCCGACGTTATAAGAGCACTCTCCGGCTACCGGCTCTATCAGGTGGATGTTACTCAAAACAGTGCCGAACAGAAGAGTATCATGAAGCACTTCGGCATATTCGGCCCCCCTGCTATCCTCTTTTTCAAAGATGGAAAGGAGCTTCGCTCAAAAAGGGTCTCCGGCTACAAGAGCCCCGAAGATTTTCTTGAAATCGTGAAAGGAATTTAGATGAGAAAGATCTTTTTTGCCCTCCTGCTTCTTGC
>WFYC01000008.1 GCA_015490295.1 Hydrogenimonas sp.
ACTCAGTGCCGTCATCGTAGCTTTCGATAAGAAGTTTGAGCAACTCCTCTTTGAGCTCGGAGTCATCTTTGGATTCCTGCGTCTGCTCTCGGCCCCTCGAGGTTTCGAGCTCACTTTTCAATGACTCGATCTCACTTTTTAAAAGTCTGTTTTCGTTCTCGAGTTCTACGATTCTATCCTTTAGAGCGCTGCTCCTGCTGCCTGAAAACATATCTATCGACTCCTTTGACACTATTTCTCTTTCAGCATCTATCCTTCCGTTTTTGCCAGTGAACTCCATTAGGTACGGATTCGTAGGCGGCCTCGGATAGTGCTGTCTTGAACGCTTTACAAGATAAGCTGTATAGCAATATCGGCTGCAGTGATATATTTATTAGAGTGATTTGACGGCAGATGGAGTGAAGAAAGCGGGGTTTTCGTGCCTGAAGGCACGAAAACCGCGGCTCTTAGTGTTCGGTCGGAATCAAAACGGCCTCTACACGGCGGTTTTGAGCTTTTCCTTCCGGTGTCGCGTTGGAGGCTATCGGGTTCTCTTCTCCATACGCTTTGGTAGTGATTCTCGAAGCATCTATGCCTCTGGCAACCAGCTCTTTTTTTACCGCTTCGGCACGTTTTGCGGATAGTTTGAGGTTGTAGGCCGCACTACCGTCGCTGTCGGTGTATCCCTCGAGGCGCACTTTTGTCTGTGGATGCTCTTTCATGAATGCGACAAGTTTGTCAATATAGGGGGTATCTTTGGACTCGATCCTGGCCGAGTTGGTGGCAAAGTTCACATGCATCGTAAAGCCTATGGCACACCCCTGAGAGTCGACCTTGAATCCTGCCGGAGTCGTGGGGCACTTGTCGAGATAGTCTGCGACACCGTCACGGTCGCTATCAAGTGCGCACCCGTGTTCGTCAACTTTTTTTGTTTTGCTGTTCGGGCATCTGTCCATGAAATCGGCGACACCGTCATGGTCGCTGTCGAGCGGGCACCCTTTGGCGTCCACTTTTGCGCCTTCCGGAGTACCTTTACACACGTCTTTGTAGTCCGGTACTCCGTCGTTGTCGGTATCGAGAGGACATCCGTTCAGGTCTACCTCTACACCTTTTGGCGTACCCGGACATTTGTCATCTCTGTCGGCCACACCATCGTTGTCGCTGTCTGTGACCTTTTTGGGAGCTTCGGCCTTTACCGGAGCAGGCGCGGGGGCAGCTTTTTCCACCTCTCCGAAAGAGTAGGCGAGACCGGCTGTATATGCCAGAGTATGACCGCCGTCATCATATCTTATGAAGTCTCTCGCTTCGAGTCTTAAATCGAGAGCATCCAAAACATCTATTTTGAGACCGAAACCGAGGTTTCCGATCAGGCCGTCTTTCAAGCCGGTGAGATTGTTTGTAAACTCCTGCACTCCCACACCGGCCAGAAGATATGGTCTTACTTTATCACCCGACTCCAGGAAATGGTAAAGGTAGTTGGCACTGATCTGGTGGGAGTCTGTATCTCTTCCCGGAACAATATTTTTGTAATCTGTACTGTCCATGAAATCGTAGCCGATTTCCAGAGTCTGGCTCTCATCCAGATTGTAGCCGAGTCTTGCGCCAAGACTCGAACCGTTGTCTAGAAGCTCCTTGTTTAGCGGTTCTACACCCCCGAACATCGGCGTTATAGAGTATTTGTACTCCGATGCCATCAATGTTCCGGCCGCAGCGACACTAAGCAGCAACGCACCAATCTTTTTCATCCTGTTCTCCTTCTTTTTCAATTTGAGGGCACAATTATATCGTATAACAACATAAAGTAAATAGAGTTATTATTAATGGTGATAAATGGGAGTTCCCTTCAATAGAAGCGATATTGCCTTCTATATCCATCTCTTCTTTTTTAACCATTTGAAAATCAGGTAGGCGATAAGCAGGTTGACTACCCAGACGGCGAGATATCCGTATTTCCACTCCAACTCCGGCATGAACCTGAAGTTCATCCCGTAGTTGCCGACGATGAACGTCAGAGGCAGAAAGATAAGCGAGATGGCTGCGAGCCGCTGCATAGCCTGGTTCATACGGTTGCTCAGAAAACCCATGAGCAGGTTCTGAAGGTAGCCGGTGCGGTCGAGATATGTCTTCGATTCGTTTATCAGAAACGAGAGGTGCTCTTTGAGGTCGATGAACTCATATTTCAGTCTCTTTCTCATAACGACGGGAAAGTGGTTGAATATCTTGTTGATCGTATCGTTCTGCTGGACGGAGAGTTTTGTAATCCGGTTGAGTGTACGTCTTGCGAAATAGAGGTTCTTTTGGACCTCCTGCTCATCCAGGCTCTCGTTGAAGATTCTGTCTTCTATCTCTTCGAGCCTGTTGTCGATATGGTCGATGACGCTCATCGTATGGTCCACCATAATATCTATGACAAGATAGAGCACGTACTCGAGGGAGTCGGTGGCCTTGTATCGCTTGTATAGGCGGTTTACAATCGATTTGACGATCCTCTTCTCCCTGGCGAGGAATATGAACTTCTGCTCGTGCATGATGATCGCGATGTTTCTGTCGTTGTAAAGCAGTTCGTTCTCCTCGTCTTTCTGAAAATATTTCAAAATCGCGAGCTTGAACGACTCGTTCTCTTCGTAAGCGACACTCTGGTCTTCGTTTTTTATATCTTCTACGAAACTTTCGGGAAAGTGGCGGGCTTTCAGCCAGGAGATGATATCTTCGTTTTCTATGGAGGTGAATATAACCTGCTTCTTGTGATCGAGTAGTTCTATCTCCTCTTTTCTGTAGAGCCTGTCGTCGGAAAATATGTACATTTACTTACTCCTCCCGTTTTAATTTTTCGAGCCGGTCTTTTGTGTCGCGAATGTGCAGATCGAGCTGCCGGTACGGAATCTCTATCCCGTTTTTATAAAATGCGTTATAGATCAGAACCAGGAATTTGTCGGCGGTGTGCAGCGGCTTCAGTGTCTCGTCTCCCTTCACACGGACAAAGAGTTCTGAATCGACGCTGCAGCTGCCCATTCCGGTCATCACTACCATAGGCTGCTTGGTCTCGTCGCATATATATTGCAAGGAGCTCTTTTGGAGCGCATCCAAAATCGCACTCTTGACCTTTTTTATATCGCTTCCGTACGCCACATCGAAAGGAATGCACATCCGCCGCCGACTGTCGCTTATAGTCCAGTCTATCACATCGTTTTCTATGAAAGTAATATTTATAAACATATGGGTTATACGCCGGATATACCGGTGGTAGAGACTCACCAGTGTGAAACCCGCAGCAAGTATGAAGAGTGCTAAGATCATGTTCCAGCTGCTGATAGGATTTTCGTTTATGCTGAAAAAGGGGGGCTGTAGTCGTTTCTGCCAGAGGTCTTTTTCGATCATCTGTACCCCTCTTTCTTGCGGTGAAGAAGTATTTTTGTTTTTCCCAGCCTCTGTGCACTAATCTGCTCGAGCGTCCGGACCACCGGTGCATATTCCGCTCTTCTGTTCGCAGAGAGACTCTCCGCCAGCATTTTTATATCTTCTTCCTTGTCGAAGAGTTTCGAGCTTTTTAACTGCAAAGCGCTGAAAAATCCAACAAGTTCGTTTCTTATGAGCTCTTCCGCGATCCCGTCCACACTTCGCTTTTGCAGCTTGTTAGCCTTCATTTCACGCCCAGGCAGTCCGAGACACTCCTTTTCGATTTCCATCTGTGCTTCGTGCAATCTCTTTTCACTCTCCCGATACTCGTCGTCATACTTTTTGGCATCGAACTCTACAGCCGAAAGGCTCTCTTTCAGAACGTCGGTGTTATGCTCTACGGCTTCTTTCAGCAACAAGAGACGTTTTTCAAGTTTCTGACTGCTCTTGCAGTAGAATGCGTACTGCAGTTCTTCTACGGTGGGAAGCGATCCGTTGGAGTCCATTTGCGACACAGTTTTGGAGAGATATGAGAGCTTCTCGTTCACTTCGCGGAGAGATTTTCGAAGACGCTCAGATCTCTTTTTCTGCCCGATCAGGGTCCAAAATGCTTCCATATATGTTTCGGGACTCTTTATCTTCGATACTTCAAGCAGTCTCGGCGGCTTCTGTTTCGCATGTTTGGTGATATTTATAAATTTGTATAGCAAAGAGCGTTTGAGCTTTCTCTCCGCTGTCTCGTTTTTCTCTTCGGTCAGAGCCACCAAATAGTGTTCGTAGTTTGTCAGAGCATCCGGTCCAAGCAGCTTCGTACCGGCCGGAGCGGCGAAGATGAAAAGGGTGTAGAGGGCTAATATCAGTATCGGTCTCATCGGCAACCCGCATCGTTGGATAATCCTAATAGGAGATGTTACTACAGACCACCTCTCAAAACGCTAAACGACAGAAAAGGTAAATGAGAACTTTGATAGAATAGCGTTATTTAGTCACCGCATCAAAGGTAAATTTATGATAAAAGTGAACAGCTATTTTCTGCGAAGTATAAAAGATATTCTGCGTTGGGATGTTTTGAAGCTTGCGCTCGTAATCGGGCTGCCTCTGATGGCGGTTTGGGTAGTGATAGGATGGCTCTATTGGGAGCAGGCGGTTTCGATCACTTCAAGGATGATAAGCTGGGTCCCTTTTTCTATCGTAAAGGCCAACGGTGCGCTTTTTATACTCTTTTTCATCTGGTTTGTAGCCGTTCTGGTGACATTTGCGGTGATAACGGCTCTCATAGGCCCGCCGATACTGAGAAAGTTCAAAGAGAGAACATACTATTTCTATACATTCTCGTCTCTGCTCATCCTGTCGGCCGGCTGGGCTCTCGTACTTCTGCTCAACTGGCATCTTGTAAACGACCAGATACAGAAACTTCTTACGCTGCTCCCTTTTCAGACGGTATCTGACGGAATCTCGTGGCTTATAGCTTTCTATCTCTTTTACAATATGTTCATTCTCTCGCTCTATCTTGTCATATCCTATTTCAGAAAACCATTTTTGGATGCGATAAAAGAGATGGACTACCCGCTTGTAGATACTTCCGGAAGTGGTATCAGCAAAAAACACCATATAAGCGTTTTGCGCGACTCCACGCTCTTTGTGATCTTCTCTATCGTTCTGTTTCCTATTCTCTTCATCCCCGTCGCCAACGTATTCGTTCAGCTCTTTCTGTGGGCGTGGCTCTACAGGGAGTCCTACTTTCTGAGTACCTGCTCTCTTTACTGCAACGAAGATGATTATAGTCGGCTGCGTCACCACAGCTATACCATATGGAGTATCGCCGTTTTCGCGTCGCTTCTTAACTTTCTGCCCGCAATCAATATTTTTGCCCCGTTCTTCGCTCAGCTGATGTTCTTTCACTGGATTATGGAGCACAAGAGTAAAAATTAAAAAAAGGATCTCCAATGCCCCATCCGCTTGCCGGTAAACCAGTACCGAAAAGTGAACTAATCGATATTCCCGCTCTGGTTTCTGCATACTACGAACTGAAACCCGATCCGTCGAAAGAGAGCGAGAGAGTGTCTTTCGGTACATCCGGACATCGCGGAAGCTCTCTGAAAAAGAGCTTCAACGAGACTCATGTCATGGCGATTTCTCAAGCCGTATGCGATTTCAGAAAGAGTCGAGGCATTACCGGACCTCTTTTTATGGGAATAGATACACATGCCCTTTCTGTCCCCGCGCAGATGAGCGCCATACGGGTTCTGGCCGCAAACGGTATCGATCTGCGTATCGCGAAAAATGGTGAATATACTCCTACACCGCTTGTCTCGTTTGCCATTCTGGAGCAGAACGGACGAAACGGAAAAAGTGCCGACGGTATAGTGATCACACCTTCACACAATCCGCCAGAGGATGGAGGATTCAAATATAACCCGCCAAACGGGGGACCGGCGGAAACCGACATAACTGCCGACATACAAAAGCGTGCAAATCGTATTATCGAAAACGGTATGAGAGGTGTAAAGATAGTAGATTATGAAGATGCAGTGCGTTCACCCTTCGTAAAGGAGTACGACTTTATAACTCCGTATGTGGAGGCGCTTGCCGATATCGTGGATATGGGAACCATAAAGAGGTCGGGTCTGAAGCTGGCGGCAGATCCGATGGGTGGATCCGCAATCGGGGTATACAAAAAGATAAATGAAATCTACGGCCTTGATATGGATATTATAAACCCGTATGTAGATTCGACCTTTTCGTTTATGACACTCGACCATGACGGTAAAATCAGAATGGACTGCTCCTCTCCGTGGGCGATGGCCTCTCTCGTGAGGCTTAGGGAGAGTTACGATCTGGCGTTCGGAAACGACACCGATTCGGACAGGCACGGCATAGTTACTCCAGAAGGCGGGCTGATGAACCCGAACCACTATCTCTGCGTCGCGATCTGGTATCTTTTCAAACACCGTAAATGGCCGCAGCATCTGAAAATTGGCAAGACACTGGTGAGCAACTCCATGATAGATCGAATAGCCGTAAGTTTAAAAAGAGAGGTTTACGAGGTGCCGGTAGGTTTCAAATGGTTTGCCGACGGCCTGTTCGAGGGGTGGCTCGGCTTCGGCGGCGAGGAGAGTGCTGGGGCTTCGTTTCTCAGATTCGATTCGACCGTCTGGACAACGGATAAAGACGGCATAATCCTTAACCTTCTTGCCGCCGAGATAAAGGCTGTTACAGGCAGAGACCCGGCCGAGATATATGCCGATTTCGAAAACGAGTTTGGAAGAGCATACTACAAACGCATAGATGCGCCTGCGACACAGGAGCTTAAAAATAGGCTCAAAAAGCTGGATGGAAAAGAGTTGAGACTCACCGAACTGGGCGGTGACGAGATAGAGAGAATCTACACTACTGCCCCCGGAAACGGTGCTGCGATCGGAGGAGTGAAAATCGTGACCGAAAACGGCTGGGTGGCCATGCGGCCGTCGGGTACGGAAGATATCTATAAAATATATGCCGAAAGCTTCCGCTCGAAGGAGCACCTGGAAGAGCTTCTGGAGGCGGCCGGGCGGATAGTATCGTCTCTATCGGCGGAAAAGTGAAAAAGGATCGACAATGATTATCTATGACCATAACCTTGGCTGGAGAGCCGATGAAGAAGCAAACGAATTGATGGCAGAGGCCTTTGGAAACCTCGTTTACGAAAAAGAAAAGGGTACTGTCGGTTACTACAACCTTCCTGTCGATTCCAGGCTGATTGTTAGCGAAGTAGAAGCGTTTGCCGCTTCGAGCGAATTGATACAGAGTTGTGACACGATAGCGGTCATAGGGATAGGGGGCTCTTCGCTGGGTGCGAAGGCGGTAGATTCGATTCTAAGACACAAGTATCCGGAGGCAAAGCGTCTTCTATTTCTGGAAAACCCGGACCCAGTGGATATAGAAGAGAAGTTCGCGACGCTGAAGAAGGATAAAACCCTTTTCATTGTAATTTCTAAATCGGGCACCACTGTCGAGACCGTTTCTATCTTCAAAGCCGCTATCGAAAGATTCGGTATCGATCTGAAAGGGGAGGACAAAGAGCGCATAATAGCGATAACCGATGAGGGATCGGCACTTTGTCGTTTTGTCGATTATCACGGCCTAAAAGCCTATACCATTCCCCATAATGTCGGCGGCCGTTTTTCCGTGCTCAGCAGTGTCGGTATGGTTCCGCTTACATTGGCTGGATACGACACCTGCTCTCTGCTTTCAGGAGCATCGGCGATGGTAGAGAGGTTTTTCGACGCTCAAGAGGAGCATCTTCTTCTCAAAGCGGCTTTCATAGCGAGCAACTGGAGAGAATACCGCATAAATGTGATGTTCGCCTACGCCTCCTGCCTGGAGAATTTTGCGAAATGGTATGTACAGTTGTGGGGTGAATCGCTTGGAAAAATCGACCGATGCGGAAATCGTGTCGGACCTACGCCTGTAGGACACATAGGTTCCGTCGACCAGCACTCGTTTCTTCAACTCATCATGCAGGGTCCGCGTGACAAAAGCGTCACTTTCATAAAAGTGGAGGAGTTCGAAAAAAAATTGAAAATACCCGATATTAGACTTGAACATATCGAAAAAAGCGACTATGTAAACGGCCATACGTTCAATGAACTCATAAATGCGGAGTGTGATGCGACAAGGGAGAGTTTAAGCGACGAAGGTATTCCTGTAGACTCCTTGACTCTGAGTAGAGCCGACGAGGCCACTGTGGGCGAACTCATTGTATACTACGAGCTTTTGACCTCGCTGACGGGTGCGATGCTTCATATAAACACATACGACCAACCCGGCGTAGAAGCGGGTAAGCGGATTTTGGTGAAAAAATTTAAAAAGGCTTGAAACGGATGAATCTCTTTCCTTATAAGATCGATGAAAAATATAAGACGAAAGTGGCATACTTTTCGATGGAGTTTGCTATCGACCATGCACTTAAGACATACTCCGGCGGTCTCGGCTTTCTGGCAGGTTCGCATATGCGCAGCGCGAACGACAGGCGGCAGCATACGATAGGTGTCGGAATACTCTGGAGTTACGGCTATTATGACCAGGGACGTCATGAGGACAACACCCTGAAGATAGAGTATCGTCGCAAGTTCTACTATTTCATAGAAGAGACGGGAATAAAGGTGGAGGTGCTAATAAACGGCAAACCGGTAGTCGTCAAAGCTTATCTGCTGCCTGCTTCAACATTCGATACCGCTCCGGTCATTCTTCTTTCAACGGACTGCTTTGAAAACGACCATCTATCACGTACTATCACGCACAAACTCTACGATGCGAACGAAGAGACCAGGATAGCACAGGAGATCGTTCTCGGTATCGGAGGAGTGAGGGTGCTCGATGCTATGGGAGTCGATATAGATATCTACCATATGAATGAAGGGCACTCGCTGCCGTTCGTTTTCGAACTCATGAAAAAGTATCCCGCTCTGGAGGAGCTGAAAAAGCATGTGGTCTTTACTACCCATACGCCTGAGATGGCCGGTAACGAAGAACACGATGTACACCTGCTCGAAAGAATGGGCTTTTTCAACGGTTTTTCCAAAGAGGAGATTGCGAACAGGATCGATTACCACGACAGGAACTTCTCGTTGACGGTTGGAGCCTTGAAAACCTCGAAACGGGCCAATGCCGTATCGAAGATCCATGAAAAAGTGGCGAACGAGATGTGGAAAGATATCGACGGCAGGTGCGAGATCATCAGTATAACCAATGCGCAGAATATGCGATACTGGGCCGACAAACAGCTTCTGAGCTGGATGCAGGAGCATGAAGACTACCAGCTGGTGGGTCGAAAGAAGCATCTGAAGCATATACTTTTCGAAGAGGTCGCCTACCAGACAGGAAAGCTTTTCGATCCCGATGTGCTGACGATCGTCTGGGCCAGAAGATTCGCCGAGTACAAGCGTCCGGGTCTGCTAATATACGATATGGAGAGATTCAGAAGGTTGATCTCCAATAGCGAGAGGCCGGTCCAGATAATCTGGGCCGGAAAGCCCTACCCACTCGACTACCGCGCCATCCAGATGTTCAACGATCTCGTTCTGATGAGTAGGGAGTTCAAAAATGTAGCCGTCCTGGTCGGTTACGAACTTCGACTTTCCAAACTTCTCAAACAGGGAAGCGATCTATGGCTAAATACCCCCAGGTGGGGGCGTGAAGCGAGCGGTACGAGCGGAATGAGCGCGGGCGTCAACGCCTCCATACACTTTTCCGTCGACGACGGCTGGCACGCAGAGTTCCAAAAAGATGGAGTCAACTCCTTTACGATACCCCACGCCGACCCGGCCCTCCCCATCGAAGAGATAGACCGACTCGACTACCTAACGATGATGCGGAAGCTCGAAGATGTGATAATTCCTATGTATTACGAGAACGAAAAAGAGTGGCTCGATATAGCCAAAAACGGAATGAACGATATCATAGCCTATTTCAGCTCGTCCAGAATGGTCGAGGAGTATTACGAAAAGCTCTACGACTTCGGCTGATTCTCGATATCGCGTCGGTTTATGTAGCGGACACTTTTGCCTTGGAAAATCTTCTCTCCTAGGTAACCGGTCACCATTACGAACGCCGACGGATCCTTCCCCGTCAACTTCAAAAATTTGTCCGTAAGCTCCTTTTCGCTTTCGAACTCTTCGATGGCGACACTCTCATGCACTCCCCAAACGAGAGAGGTCTTGCTTAAGAGAGCTCTGTCGGTCGTTATGGCGTAGATCGGCTTTTGAGGTCTGAATTTACTCAGATGCCGCACTGTATACCCTGAGAGTGTGAGTGCAGCTATCAATTCGCAAGGGATGAGCTTCGACATCTCGACGGCCGCGTGCGAGAAAGCTTCGGCGGACTCCGGAGCCGTATCTTTTGGCGGAGTGCACAGATGCTGTGTCTGAAGAATCGTCTCTTTCAGTACGCCTATCGCTTTTTCCGGGTAGCTGCCTACAGCCGTCTCGTCTGAGAGCATAACGGCATCGGTGCCGTCGAGTACTGCATTGGCGATATCGGAGACCTCCGCCCTGGTCGGGTATGGAGAGCCTATCATGGATGTGAGCATCTGTGTTGCCGTTATTACCGGCTTCGCTGCAATATTGCACTTCCTGATTATCTCTTTTTGAAGCAGGGGAACCCTGTAGAGTCCGGTTTCCGCCCCCAAATCTCCGCGTGCAACCATTACCGCGTCGCTTGCTTCGATAATTTCATCGATCCTGTCGAGGGCGCTCTTTCTCTCTATTTTGGCCGTAATCCACGAGTTTCCGCCAGCTTTTTTTACAATCTGCCGGGCTTCGTTCAGATCGTCGGCGGAGCTTACGAAAGAGACGGCCACAAAGTCAACTCCTGCTTTTGCACCGAAGCGCAGATCCTCCCTGTCTTTTTGCGTCAAAGCGCTCAGAGATATTTTGCTGTCGGGCAGGTTCACCCCTTTACCTTCGGCAAGTGTTCCGGGGGTGAGGATTTCGAGTTCGACTGTATCACCGCTCTTTTTGGCGATACGGGCATGGACGGTGCCGTCCGCGAAAAATATATCTTCACCCTCCCTGAAAGAGTCCATAAGCTCCGAATGTGTGATCGAAAAAGCTTTTTCAGAGGGCTCTTTCGCCATAAAAATCTTATCCGAACGCTCTACTGAAAGCCTCTTTTTCAGACCTCTTATTCTTATTTTGGGGCCGCAAATATCTTGCAATATACCGATGATACGCCCCTTTTTGTCGGTGATTCTGCGAATTGAGCGTATTGTCTTTAAATGCTCTTCATGGGTGCCGTAGGAGAAGTTGAGCCGGAATATGTTCACTCCGGCATCTATAAGCCTTTCGATGGCATCGGGTCTGTCTGTCGACGGGCCCAGAGTGGCTACTATCTTTACTTTCGGATACACTGAAACTCCTCGTTTACCAATATGTGTTAACATTATACATCCTCTACGATCAAAGAAGGAGAGAGAATGCCGCTTGCGATTATCTGTTCGGGAGGGGATGCGCCCGGTATGAACCCGGCCATAAAAAAGTTTGTAGACTATGTCTACGAAAAAGGCGAAACCCCATATTTCATATATAACGGCCTTGAAGGGCTTATCGACGGGGATATCGATGTAGCGACACACAAAGATGTGGCCGGTATCGTTCATAGGGGAGGGGCGATAATCAGATCGTCCAGATCGAAGCGTTTCTACGAATACGAATATAGGAAAATCGCATACGAGAACCTGAAGAAAAGCGGGATAACAGGACTGGTTGTGCTGGGAGGCGACGGATCGTTCCGTGCCATGGACAAACTGAGCGAAGAGTTCGAGCTCAACTTCGTAGGTATTCCGACAACGATCGACAACGATATATACGGCACCGACACATGCATCGGCGTAGATACCGCACTAAATGTCATACGGGACGCCCTCGACAAGATCAGAGATACCGCATCGACTTTCAGCCGCGCCTTCGTCGTGGAGGTTATGGGACGTGAATGCGGCTATCTGGCGGCGGTATCCGCCATAACGAGCGGTGCCGAAATATGTATTATACCGGAGGCAGATTTCAACAGGAGCGTTGCGCAGGAGCATCTGAAAAGAGAGATCGAAGAGGGCAGGAGCTATATACTCTGCATAGTCTCTGAAGGTACCAGGATGACGAACGAGATAGCGCAGTGGCTCGAGAAGGAGATCGGAATGGAGACCAGAATCACAGTGCTCGGCCATATTCAGCGCGGAGGAAGCCCTACGGTAAACGATCGTATGCTCGCATTCGAGTTTACAGTACGCGCAGTCGACCACCTTCTTCAGTCTCACAACTCAAACAAAGTCATGGTGATAGAGAACGGCCGGTACGGGATGAAAGAGATAGAAGAGGTTGTCGAACATAGATACAGGATCGATCCGGAGCTGCTTGGAATGCTTAACAGGCTGGACTGATCGAATCGGCCGTTGAGCGGTTTGGTTATAATAAAACGCTGGCGGAATGCAAAAAAGGAGGGGAGATGGTCAAGATAACGAAAAGAGGGAAAAAGGCTTGGGTTACATTCACGCTCGAAGATGACGGTTTCGGTTCGGTTGAGATCAAGGGAAGCTGGAATGGTTGGGAGCCGGAATCTATGAAACGTAAAAAAAGCGGTGACTTCTATGTAGTCAAAGTGTTGTCTATAGGCAGCACTTTCGAGTTTGGGTATCTCTCCAAAGACGGCAGATGGCTGAATGATGAGACTCTGGCATCGGCAGACTCTCCATTTGGCAGCAAAAATTCGGTTTTGAGTACCTGAAAAAAAGGCATTTGATCGATGTTGCGACTTTTGTGTAACACCGGTCGTTCGCAAAAGAGGAGCGGAAAAGCAAAAGGAGGGTCTAATGTCCAAAAAAATCAAAGCGGTTGTAATGGCGGGCGGATTCGGTACCCGAATTCAGCCGCTTACCCACTCTATACCGAAGCCGATGTTGCCGATTGTCAACCTCCCGATGATGGAACATACAATAAGCAGTCTGGTTGAAATAGGAATCAAAGATTTTATAATTCTGCTATATTTCAAGCCAGATGTCATTAAAAACTATTTCGGAGACGGCAAGGAGAGGGGCATAAACATAGAGTATGTCCTCCCCGACGACGACTACGGCACAGCCGGGGCTGTCGGGTTTGCAAGAGAGTATCTCGATACAACCTTCATGATCGTAAGCGGTGACCTCGTCACCGACTTCGATTTCAAAAAGATTGTCGAATTCCACAAAAATAGAAAATCGAAACTGACCATTACGCTCACTTCGGTCGAAAATCCGCTTCAGTTCGGTGTCGTGATTACCGACGAAAACGGAAAGATAGAGAAGTTTCTCGAAAAGCCGAGCTGGGGAGAGGTCTTCAGCGATACGATAAATACCGGAATCTACCTTATAGAGCCGGAGATTTTGGACTATATTCCGGTCGGAGAGAATTTCGATTTCGCAAAAGATCTTTTTCCTCTGTTGATGGAGGAGGGGGTAGATATACTGGGCTACGATGCGGCCGGCTACTGGCGCGATGTCGGCAACCCCGAGAGCTACCGCGAAGTGCACGACGACATTTTCAACAGCAGGTTGAATTTCAAAATCCCCGGCAAAAAGATCGAATATCCCGACGGGACTCTCTATCTGACCGGAGATAGCGAAATAGGCCCTGATATAGAGATAATAGATACGGTGGTGATTGGAGATAACGTAAAGATCGGAAAACGGACGCGTCTGCACAATGTGACGATAGGAGACAACGTAACGATCGGCAACGAGTGTAGAATAAGAAATTCGGTACTCTGGCACGATATTCAGCTGGGCAAAAAGGTCGTTCTCGATAACAGTGTCATCTGCAACGAAAACAAAATAGGCGACGGTGTAGTGGCGAAGGCGGGGCTGATACTTGCGGAAGGGTGCGAAGTGGGCAAGTTGGCAAATTTCGAGCAGGATGTTACGGTCTGGCCAGACAAGAAGATCGAGCCGGCAGCAATCGTCAACAACAACGTCGTCTGGGGCAGCCGCTACCGCAACACGATATTTGAAAACGGCAGCATAAGCGGCAAAAGCAATATAGAGATCAGCTGCGAAATGGCCTGCAAGATCGGGGAAGCGTTCGGCTCCCAGCTTCCGCCGGGCAGCAAGGTGGTAGTCGGCCGAGACTATGACAAGAGCCCACGCATGATCAAACGCGCCTTTGTCGGAGGTCTGCTTGCCGCAGGTGTAGATGCTATCGATTTGCGCGCCATTCCTCCTGCCGTAATGCGTTTCAATCTGAATAGGGACGAGACACTGCTTGGCGGTGTACACTTCAGAAAGAGTCTTGTGGATCCTGCCGGAGTGCAGATTACACTCTACAATGAAGAGGGGCTCAGGATAGATACGAATTCGGCCAAAAGTATAGAAAAAACCTTCTTCAAAGAGGATTTCAGGCGGGTCGACTATAACGAAATCGGATCGATTCACGACAGCAACCTCTACCACTATGACAGCTGCATCTCATATAAAAGAGCACTCGAGATATCCATAGACCACAAGATCATAAAAAACAGGGGGTTTCGGGTTGCCGTCGACCTGATGTTCGGTATCACGAAAGATGTTTTTCCGCAGATAATGACCGATCTGCAGATCGACAATATCATGCTAAACGCCTACACAGATGCAAGAAAGCTCTCAAATATACACAATGTGAAAATAAAACTGAAAGAGGATATTTCGCATATCGTAACCGGACTCGGACTCGATATGGGAATCTTGATCTATCCACACGGTCAGCGGCTTACGCTGGTAACTGACAAAGGGGATGTGCTGAACAAAGTCGAAGCTCTCAATGCAGTTTTGGAGCTAATGAATATGGAGGCGGAGCAGTGCCAGACAAAACTGAAAGTATTCCTGCCGACCTGGGCGCCGGATCTAATGGATGAATCCTACTCTCATCTTTCTATCAAGCGCGGCAAATATACCAACTTCAAAGCATCGACACTGAAACGGTACGACCTGATCGCTACGATCGACGGAAACTACGCATTTACCGAATTTTCACTGCACAGAGACGCAATGTACGCCAGTCTGAAAATAATGGAGCTATTGGCGCGGCATGATGTCAAACTTTCGGAAGTGGCCAAAGAGATGACACACTTCTATTTCCATATATGCCGTATCCCATGTCCTCAGTCGATGAAGGGGAGAATGATGCGTAAGTTTTTGGAGTATGCGAAAGGGAAGAAGTCCTCCACAACCGACGGAGTAAAGATATGGGAAAACGAAACAGACTGGATATTGATGATTCCGGACCAGTACAGTGAGCATCTGAACTTCTATATCCAGGCGCTAGATCAAAAGAGGGGGAACAAGCTGCATGGCTACTATAGAAACAAGATAGATGAGTGGATGAAGATAAACTAACCATGCTGAAACTCGCATTTTTATGGCATATGCATCAGCCTGACTACAGGGGAAGCGACGGGGTAATGAGAATGCCGTGGGTATTTCTGCATGCGATAAAAGACTACTACGAAATGCCGTGGTTGCTATCGCGGCAAAATGGAATCAAGGCGACCTTCAATCTCACGCCGCCTCTTATGGAGCAGCTGATACTCTATGAAAAAAACGGCGTCGAGCGTGACCGATTTTTGACACTGCTTTCCAAAGAGCCTTACGAGCTTGGAAGCGAAGATCGCGAGTTGGTGATTAAAATCTGTAAAAGCAGCCGTTTCGATACGATGGTAAAGCCTCTGCCCCGTTTTGCCGAGCTCTTTGAACGATCTTCCTATCAAGACTCCGAACTTGTAGAGCTTGAGGTGCTGTTTATGCTCTCTTGGTGCGGGAATTATCTAAGGGAGAACAGTGATACGGTTGCCAAGCTGCTTGAAAAAGCGAAAGGATTTGACAGCGGTGACAAAAAAGAGCTGATTGAAAACCTTCTTGGGTTCATACCTTCGATTCTGCCTTTTTACAACGATCTTCAAAAACGCGGCCTGATTTCAGTTTCGACGACACCGATGAACCACCCGATCCTACCTCTTCTGATCGATATGAAGAGCGCGGTTGTATCAAATCCGAAAACGAAAATACCATCCAACAGCTTGCCGCTTGTCGAAGATGCAAAAGAGCAGGTCGATAGGGCGGTAAAGCTCTATAGTGAACTTTTCGGCACTTCACCGCGAGGTTTTTGGCCCGCGGAAGGGGCCGTAGATGAAAAAAGCGTTCAGATATACGCAGAGCAGGGCATTGAGTGGATAGCCACGGATGAAGAGATACTCTTCAAATCGATCGGTGACAATGAGAGAAAAAAACTCTACCGTCCCTACAGTTTCGGCGGGCCGAAAATCCTCTTCAGAGACCACTCTTTAAGCGACCTGATAGGTTTTGCATACAGGTTCAAAGAGGCCGGTGCCGCCGCTGCGGACTTTGTATCGAGGCTCGAAGATATAGCAAAAAGAGTGGATAAACCGATTGTCTCTGTAATTCTCGACGGCGAAAACGCGTGGGAGTTTTATAAAAACAACGGACGCGATTTTTTCGAAAGACTCTATTCAAAACTTGAGCGTGCCGAGTGGTGCAAAACCGTTACCTTGGACGAGGCGTCAAAAGAGTACTCCGGCTCTTTGGAGAGACTTCATCCGGGATCATGGATAAACGGCAATTTCGATACATGGGTGGGCCATCCGCAGAAGAATGAGGCTTGGGAACTGCTGTTTCAGACAAAAGCGGACTACATCCACCACAAAGAGGAGCTCGATAGAACGGTAAAAGAGAAGATCGATTACCATTTTTTCGTATGCGAGTGTTCCGACTGGTTCTGGTGGTACGGCGATGACCACCATACCGAATATGCCAATGATTTTGACCGCCTTTTTAGAGGCCACCTTATAGAGATTTACAGGCTTATGAAGCTGGCGGTGCCGTCGGACCTTTTCAGGCCCATCGTTGCCGATCAGAATCTTCGTTCACTGCTCAGTGAGCCCAAA
Source organism: Hydrogenimonas sp. (assembly GCA_015490295.1). Lineage (GTDB taxonomy): Bacteria > Campylobacterota > Campylobacteria > Campylobacterales > Hydrogenimonadaceae > Hydrogenimonas. The sequence goes on from WFYC01000008.1 coordinate 16,816, forward strand.
TTCCCGATTCACCCCGTAATAGACGGAAAAATAAGCTCCTTTTTCGAATGGCTGGGAAGCGGTATGATCGACGAGAGTGCCGCTTTTTCTACAATGGAAGCTGCAAGAGGCCCTGTGGAAAAGGTCTACTGGGGACAGGATGAATCCCGTATCTATCTGCGCTTCGACGGCGATATGCAGAGACTCAGAAGAGGAGCGACCGTAAGAATCTATACAGATATAGAAGATGAGCCGATAGTTCTGGATACCAAGCGACTTTCGAAAAGGGGCTACGTAAAAGCGGTACTGGACAGAATATTGGAGATATCGATCGACAAACGCCGTTTTCCTGAAACCGATGTAATATCGCTGCGTATAGAGATAGAGATAGGATCAGAGGCGGTGCAGACACTGCCCGGCGTTTACGAGCTGCGCATCGATCTGGGCGATGATTACAGCGAAAACTGGTTCGTATAAGGATTTGAGAGTGGAAAAGCATGGAACGACGGCACTTCTTTTCGGTGTGCATATGCACCAGCCGGTGGACAATTTCGACGAAGCGGTAGAGAGGGCGGTAGAGAGCTGCTACGCCCCCTTCTTCGCGACGATGCGCAAGTACCCGGAGTTTCGTTTCGCTCTGCACTGCAGTGGATGGCTCCTGCAAAAGATCAAGAACGAATATAGCGACCTTTTCGACGATATGCTCTCCCTATCCCGCGAAGGGTCGGTGGAGCTTCTGACCGCCGGCTTCTACGAGCCGGTATTGAGCTCCATACCCTCATCTGATCGCATAGCGCAGATTCGAAAGCTCTCCAGAAGCGTTACCGAAAACTTTGCACAGCAGCCTGAAGGTCTCTGGCTGACCGAGAGGGTGTGGGAGTTGGGTCTGATTCACGATATCGTAAAAGCGGGTGTAAAGTATGCGATAGTGGACGACTACCACTTCATCGCCGCAGGATTCGACAAAGAGAGTCTCAACGGTTTTTTTATGAGCGAGGAGGGCGGCGAGAAGATTGCACTCTTTCCTATCTCGCAGGCTCTTAGATATACGATTCCGTTCAAACCGGCAGAGAGTGCGATAGAGGCTATAAAAGCGTGCGGAAAAGGCGGCGGCGCAGCCGTGAACTTCGATGATGCCGAAAAGTTCGGGATGTGGCCCGGTACTAACGAGTGGGTACACCGGAAAGGGTGGCTGAAGAGCTTTGTAGAGAGCGTGCTCGAAGATGAAGAGATTCAGACGCGGCACTACAGGGAGTATCTCTCGAAAAATCGAGCGAAAGGTGTAGCCTATCTGCCGAGCGTCTCCTACTACGAGATGGGAGAGTGGAGCCTGGAAGCCGACGACACTCTGGCCCTGGAGAGATTGAGAGCCCAGATGGGTGAAGAGCGCTTCGAGCACGAGGGGATCAAGTTTCTAAAAGGAGGGATCTGGAAGAACTTTTTCGTCAAATACGATGAGTCGAACCGTCTTCACAAAAGGATGCTGGAGTGTTCCGCAAAAGGTATCGATACGCCCGAGTATCAAGATAGACTCCACAGACTCCAGACAAACGACGTATTCTGGCACGGGGTCTTCGGCGGACTCTATCTGCCGAACCTTCGCGACAACGCTTACAGATACCTGATCGAGTGTGAAAACATGCGTTACGGCGGCTCTTCGGCCGTCGAATCTGCAGATACCGACCTGAACGGTTACGAAGAGGTCAAGTGGGTCGGAGAGGATGTGATCGCAAGATTCGACAGCCGTTACGGGGGACAGCTGGTGGAGTTTTGCGACAGGAAAAAGCTCTTTAACTTCCAGAATGTCCTGACACGCCGAAAAGAGGCCTATCACGAAAAGATATTCGAAAGCGCTACAGAGGAGTGGGAGACGAAACCTGAAGAGGAGGGGATAAGTACAATTCACAGTGCCGCACATCGTGCAGGTGAAGCAATTCGTGAAGCGCTTGTATACGACTGGTACATAAAAAACTCTTTCATAGACCACATAAGCGACCATACGCTCGATGTGCGAACTCTTCGCGGGTGCAGCTTCAAAGAACTATCCGATTTCGCAAATCAGCCTTTCGAGACAGATATGAAAAAGAGCTCCGTCATCTTTGAAAGAAGAGGGGGCATATACGACTACAGAAAATTCGATACCGTATTGAAAAAACGGTACGATTTTATAAAAAACGGTTTTGACTTTTCGATCGAAATAGAGAGTGAAAGTCCTCATATTTATGAATATGGAATCGAGATGAACCTCCATTTCGCCAATCTCGAAGATGTTGTGCTCGAAAAGAGGCCGATTGGAACCTGCACATACCATGAGTTGCGTTCGTTCGAGATAGTAGACGGATATACGGGCAGGGTTCTGAGGTTCGAGACGGACCACTTTTTCTCCCTTCTTTCGACAGAGCTTCAGACCGTCTCCCAGAGCGAGGAGGGTTATGAACTGATGACGCAGGGTATTACCATTATGGTGGTACTTCCGTTTTCAAAAAAGCTCTCGATCAGCGGCTCTTTAAAGGTGCTCGATGTCTGATATACGCTACGATCCGATTCTCGATGAGTACTCCATTATAGCTCCTGAGCGGCTGCATCGGCCAGACTGCTACGCAAGCCCGGCTAAAAAGAGACGAAAAAAGAGCAGAGAATGCCCCTTTTGCGAGGGGTATGAGTCTTTGACTCCCCCAGAGATTTTCGCGATCAGAAAAAACGACCCGGATACCCCGGGCTGGAAAGCGCGCGTAGTGCCGAATCTCTACAAAGCGGTAAAGATCGAAGCCCCCTGGAGCAGACACGACAACGGAATCTACAGAGCATGGGACGGTTTCGGTGCGCATGAAGTGATAATCGATACCCCGCGCCATCTTCTGAGAATGGATGAGTGGAGCGTAGAGGAGTATTTCAACTGGCTCTATACGATGCGTGCCCGCTTGAACGATCTGAGAAACGATATTCGCCTCGTCCATATCGGCCTCTTTAAAAATCATGGCCACTACGGAGCATCCACTCAGTCCCATCCGCATACCCAGCTGATAGCGCTGCCAACCGCTCCGGTGGGGTCTCTCAGGCAGATGAAACATGCCGGCCGTTTCTTCAATGAACACGGCCAGAGCCTTTTTGATGCACTTCTGGCGTCGGAGACGGAAGAGAAAAAGCGTATAGTTGCACAAAGCCCCAGTTTTACTGTTTTATCTCCATACGCCTCCGGCTTTGCATTCGAGACGGCGATATTTTCAAAAAAGAGAGTCAGCGACCTTGGCGGATTGTGCGACAACGATCTGCACGAGCTCGCCGCCCTGATGAAAGGAGTTATCTCTGCACTCTATATGCAGCTCGGCGATTTCGACTTCAATATTACGTTCAACACACCGCCACTTCAGAAAAACTTCTCGACAGAAGATTTTTTCGACGATATACCCGATATATGGCGTCTTGGAATACGTATAATCCCGCGCCTTTTCAGACTCGGCGGCTTTGAACTCGGGAGCGGAATAGAGATCAATCCGGTTGCACCCGAAGAGGCGGCGTCACTTTTAAAAGAGAGTATAGAGGAGATGAAATGAGAGTTCTTTTCGCCGCAGCGGAGATCTTTCCGTTCGCCAAAAGCGGGGGACTGGCGGATATAGCATATGCGCTTCCGAAGGCATTGAGTGCGGAGGCAGAGGTCACTGCGGTAATGCCGCTGTACCGCTTCATAGAGAAGGAGCGTTACGGTATAAGGGCGACGGGTGAACGCTTTACCATTGGATTTGGCACAGAAGCCTATGATGTGGAGATATTTGTCGGTATGCGCGAAGGTGCGGAAGTCGTTTTCGTATACAACCCTCTGCTATGCGACCGTGACTATCTTTACGGTCCTCCAGGCGAAGGATACGACGATAACGACCTCCGCTTCGCGATCTTCTGTCACGCCCTTGTGGAGCTGGCAAAAAAGCACTCTTTCGACCTGCTCCATCTGAACGACTGGCATACGGCGCCTGCCGCCGTGCTAGTTCACGATGCGGGGTTGAGAGTCAAAACGCTTTTTACTATCCATAATCTTGCATACCAGGGGGTTTTCGAACCGACCTCGTTAAAAAGAACCGGAATTGCAAAAAGACACTTCAATATGGAAGAGTGCGAATTTTACGGCAGTGTGAACTGGATGAAGTGCGGCATTGCACATGCCGATGCCGTCACGACGGTAAGCCCAAGCTATGCAGTAGAGATACAGGAGCCCGAATACGGGTGCGGTCTGGATGGTTTTTTGCGAAAACAGAAAGAGAAGCTCGTAGGAATTCTGAACGGAGTAGATACCTCCGTTTTCGATCCATCGAACGACCCGGCCATTCCGGCCCGTTACGGCATAGGTTGCCTGGAGGGAAAACGCATCTGCAAAGAGAGCTTCATGAGGGATGTTGATATAGATAAATATGAGCTTCCTCTCTTCGTTTTCATAGGCCGTTTTACGGAGCAAAAGGGTATCGAGCTGATAATAGAGGCGGCCGGGGAGCTTGCGAAGCGGCCGGCACTATTTTCCATTTTGGGAGAGGGGGATCCCGGCTATCTCAATAAGTTGCAGGGGCTCTGTGACAGATACGACGTCATTAAAGTCCACTTCGGATACGACGAGGCTCTTTCACACCGTATGTACGCCGCGGCCGACTTTCTGCTCATGCCTTCACGTTTCGAGCCGTGCGGGCTCAACCAGATGATAGCCATGCGCTACGGTGCCGTTCCTATAGTCCATGCCGTCGGCGGGCTGCGCGATACGGTACACCCCATTGACTCATCAGTGGATATGTGCGGTCTCGGCTTTCTTTTCGAGAATATGGACTCTTCGGCTCTGCTCGAGTGTGTCGACAGGGCAATCGCTCTCTATGCGAAAAAAACGGTACTCGAGCGGATCAGAGAGTTCAATATGGAGTGCGACTTCTCGATCGATAGATGTGCCGCTCACTATCTCGAGCTATACAGGAGCCTCTTATGAGCAGACTCGCGATCGATGCCGGTGGAACGTGGCTTCGCTACGAGATAGTCGGGGATAGAGAGGAGTGCGGCAGGGTTTCTACACACAAGACCCCTCTTTGGTCGTTCGTTTCGTCACTCCTAAAAAGATTCCCCGACATAGACGCGGTTGCGATCTCTTTCGCGGGTCAGGTGCACGAAGGGATCGTTCTCTCCGCACCCAACATCGAGATCGACGAGCCCGAGATCGAAAACCTGGTAGAGAGTACCTTTGGTATCCCCCTGAGAATAGAGAACGACCTCAACTGTGCGGCTCTGGCCGAGTCGGTCTACTGGAACGAAAAGGATCTGGTGGCTCTTTACTCCGGAACCGGTCTCGGATGCGGCATCGTAACAGGAGGAGAGATACTGCGCGGATGGCGAAGCCTCGCCGGGGAGATAGGGCACATACCCTACAAAAAGACGCCTCTTCGCTGCGGCTGCGGAAAGGACAACTGCATAGAGCTCTACGCTTCCGGCAGCGGTATCGAAAAATGGATGGACCATTTCGGCTGTGAAGGCAAACCCGACCTGCACGGACTTGCGGCTTCCGAAAAAGAGGAGTGCCGTAAAATCGCGGATGAGTATCTTGAAGCGATGCTTGCGGCGTCGGCGACCGCCGTTACGCTGTTCAACCCCAAAATCCTTGTTCTCGGCGGCGGTGTGATAGGTCACAACCCCGAAATCGTAGAAAGAATCGAGAAAGATATAGCACGCTATGCGCTGGCTGAGAGCCTAAAAGGTCTAAAGATAGTGCGCAGCCGCATGAAGAACGCCTCCATGCAAGGAGCAAAGCTGCTGTTGGATACAATGACGACAGTTATGGAGTAGAGAAGGAGAGAGATGAGTAGGGGACTGAAAATTCTTTTTACCGCATCGGAAGCGGTTCCGTTCGCAAAAACCGGGGGTCTGGCCGATGTGGCCGGAGCACTCCCCAAAGCTTTGAGCGGGCTCGGACACGAAGTGAAGGTGGTGATGCCCAGGTACTACTCCATCAACCGCTCGAAACTCGAGCATGTTCCCGGAGCTCTCGGCGTGCCTATGGGCCCGATGGGGACCCTGTGGGCCGGTCTCTACAAAACCGTTTTGCCCGGAAGCCATGTGGAGGTCTATTTTGTCGATTACGAAGCCTTCTTCGGCCGCTCCGGACTCTACGCCGACGATAACGGATTCAGCTATGAAGATAATGACATCAGGTTCATCTTTCTGAGCAAAGCCGCTTTCGAACTGGCGCGCAAACTCGACTTCACCCCCGACATAATCCACTCGAACGACTGGCATACCGCTTTGCAGCCCGCTTTACAGAAAACCAGATACGCTTTCGATGAGCGTTTCAAAAATGCGGCGACGATCCTTACGATACACAACCTCCAGCACCAGGGCCAATTTTTCAAAGGGGCCGTAGATGTGGCCGAAATCGGCTGGGAGCACTTTAACCCCCATGAGTTCGAGGCGATGGACGGCCTAAACCTTCTTAAAGGCGGTATAGCGAATGCAGATGCCGTAACTACGGTGAGCAGAAAGTACGTCGCGGAGATTCAGAGACCGGAATTCGGCTTCGGTCTCGACGGGCATATAAGGGCCCACTCCGCCCGACTCTTCGGCATACTCAACGGTGTAGACTACTCGGAGTGGAACCCCTTTACGGATCCGCATATAGTCGCAAATTACGACATAGGTGATCTCTCCGGTAAGGCTCTGTGCAAAAGGGATCTTCAAGAGTGTTTCGGACTGCCGCAAAGAGACGACATCCCTCTTGTAGGGTTCGTGGGCCGTTTCGCCGAGCAGAAAGGGATAGGGCTCATAGCCGGGGCGATCGAGGGGCTGGCTCATCTGGATGCTCAGTTCGTCATGCTAGGAACCGGTGAAAAGTGGGCGGAAGGATTCTTCGGTGATGTCGCCCGGCGCTACCCGGATCGCTTCGGCTGCCATGTCGGATATTCGGAAGAGCTCGCACACAAGATAGAGGCTGGATGTGACCTGTTCCTTATGCCTTCGCTTTTCGAGCCGTGCGGACTCAACCAGATATACTCCCTTCGCTACGGCACGCTTCCCATAGTACGTGCGACGGGCGGTCTCGACGATACGATAAGCAACTACGATCCGGCAACGGCGGAGGGTAACGGCTTCAAATTCTACGATGCCACGCACGAGGCGCTCTACAGAACCGTAAAGTGGGCATGCGATACCTACCGTTACGAGCGTGACGCTTACACAACGATGCAAAAGAGGGCGATGGAGGCCGAATTCGACTGGAGATACTCCGCTATGGCATATGAAGATATCTATCTATGGGCATACTACACGAAACGTTCGGCAAGGCACAGGTAGCGATATGGGCACTGTTTATTACGACATGACACGCTTCAGCGAACTCGACATCTACCTTTTCAAAGAGGGGACACACGCAAAGCTTTATGAGAAAATGGGTTCGCATATCATGAAGCGTGACGGTAAGGCGGGTGTATATTTCGCCGTATGGGCCCCGAACGCCGTTGCGGTGAGTGTTGTAGGAGACTTCAACTCCTACGATCCATCCGCACACCCGCTTAAGATGCGCGACGATGGATCCGGAATATGGGAGGGATTCATCGAGGGTGCCGAAAGAGGGCAGACCTACAAATACCATATAGTCTCTTCGATCAAGGGGCGTAGATTCGAAAAAGCGGACCCCTATGCGATCTATGCCGAGAAGCCTCCCAACTCCGCTTCCCGTATCTGGAGCATAGAGGACTACAGATGGCAGGATGATACCTGGATGGAGCTAAGGAGCGGCAAAAACGGCCACGACAAACCGATAAGTGTCTACGAAGTGCATTTGGGCTCGTGGCGAAGAAGGGTTGAAGAGGGGAACCGCTCTCTCACATATCTCGAAGCGGCCGAAGAGCTGGCGGACTATCTTAACGAGATGAACTACACGCACATCGAGATCATGCCGATTACCGAATATCCGTTCGAAGGGTCGTGGGGATACCAGGTGACCGGCTACTTCGCACCTACCGCCCGCTACGGAACACCGCAGGATTTCATGAACTTCGTAGACACGATGCACAGACGCGGTATCGGCGTAATTATGGACTGGGTTCCTTCGCACTTCGTTACCGACGGCCACGGACTTATAAATTTCGACGGAACCTGCCTCTATGAACATATGGACCCGAGACTCGGTTACCACCCGGAGTGGAGCAGCGCCATATTCAACTACGGCCGCAACGAGGTCCGCGCATTTCTGATTTCAAGCGCCATGTACTGGCTGGAGAAATATCATATAGACGGAATCAGGGTCGATGCGGTAGCTTCGATGCTCTATCTCAACTACGCGCGCAAAGATGGAGAGTGGCTTCCGAACAGGTACGGCGGCAATGAAAACCTGGATGCGATAGCTTTTCTCAAACAGCTGAACGAAACCGTATACGGCGCGTTCGAAGATATCATTATGGTTGCGGAAGAGTCCACAGCCTACCCGATGGTGACGCGCCCTGTCTACTCGGGAGGGCTAGGTTTCGGTTTCAAATGGAATATGGGGTGGATGCACGACACGCTCAAATATTTTAAGGTAGATCCGCTTTTCAGGCTCCATCACCACAACCGGATAACATTCAGCATGTGGTACGCTTTCGACGAAAACTTCATGCTGCCGCTAAGCCACGATGAAGTGGTCCATATGAAGGGCTCTTTGATAAACAAGATGCCTGGTGACGAGAATCTGAAATTCGCCAATCTTCGTGCGCTTCTCTCATATATGACGGCACACCCGGGTAAGAAACTTCTGTTTATGGGAGGTGAGTTCGGCCAGTGGAGCGAGTGGAACTACAAAGAGAGCCTGGAGTGGTACCTGCTGCAAAAGCCCCGACACGCCGGGCTCAAAAAGATGGTGAGCGATCTGAACGCACTCTACAAAACGAGACGGGCTCTGCATCTTTACGACGAAAAACATGCCGGCTTCGAGTGGATAGATGCCGATGACGCTTCGAGAAACCTGCTCGTTTTCGCAAGGAAAAGCGACATAGAAGAGGAGACGATACTCGTGGTGTGCAATTTTGCAGACACGGTACACAAAGGAGTGCGCATCGGAGTTCCGGTACCGGGCAGATGGAGAGAGATATTCTCCTCCCAAAATGAAGAGTATGGCGGCTGGGGCACTTTGAGCAAAAAGAGTCTGCAGAGCGAAGCGGTAGAGTGTAACGGCAGGAGCGAATCTATAGTGATGGACCTTCAGGCTTTGAGCGTCATATTTTTTGAACTAGTATAGATTTTTCCGCCGGTCGGTGCGGTAATAAAAGTTGCCTCCGTTTACCTTTTTGGGAGTATAATAATCGTATACACGAAAAAGGAGAGGTTATGGGAAAATATACCGGGAAGCTCGAAGAGATAAAGAGGCTTATAGGGAGGCTGCAGAAAGAGGAGGCCGATCAGATATCGGCTTTTCACAACTTCATGACCGCGGTGGAGAAGCCGGGTCGTCTCGATGCGAAGCATAAAGAGCTCATAAACGTGGCTCTCGCGGTAGCGGCACAGTGTGAGTGGTGCATAGCGCTGCATGTAAAAGGCGCTCTCGATGCCGGAGCGGACAGAAAAGAGATACTCGACGCCGCGATGCAGGCGGTTTTGATGCACGGCGGTCCCGCGCTCATGTATATGACGCCGGTAGTTGAGGCGCTGGACGAGTTTTCATCATGAACAAACTGCTCGCGGAGGAGATCTACTACTATATGGTGCTCGGTCGCAGGTTCGAATATGCGGCAAAAGAGCACTATATGACGGGAGATATATCGGGTTTTCTGCATCTGGACATCGGACAGGAGGCTTTGAGTGTAGGTGCGGTGAAGGCCTTTGAGAAGGGCGACCTATTCTCTACCTACAGGGAGCATGTAATGGCGATGGCAAGAGGCATGGAGCCGCGCGCCGTCATGGCTGAACTCTTCGGCAAAGTTACAGGTGTCAGCCGGGGAAAAGGGGGCTCGATGCACCTATTCGATCCGTCGCGCTTCTTCTACGGCGGCGACGCCATAGTCGGCGGGCAGATACCCAATGCCGTCGGCTGCGCATACGCGCGAAAATACAAGGGGGAAGAGGATGGCGTGATGGTGGTTTTCGGAGACGGGGCGACCAACGGCGGGGCCTTTTTCGAGTCGCTCAACATAGCCTCCGCATGGAGACTGCCGCTCATATTCCTTTGCGAAAACAACCGTTACGCCATAGGAACCGAGATCACCCGTGTCTCACCTTTTTTGCAGCAGGCAAAAAAGGCCGCGCCCTACATGCCGACGATAGAGGTGGACGGTATGGATGCGATAGCCGTATACGAAACGGTGAAAGAGGCTCAAAGAGAGATTCAAAACGGCCACGGCCCCATATTTATAGAGGCCTTTACATGCAGGTACGAAGGGCACTCGATGAGCGACCCGGGAAACTACCGTTCGCCGCAGGAGATGCAGATCTGTAAATCGAAAGATCCGATAGAGAGGATGAAGTCGGCCCTTCTCGAGAAGTTCGGCACGGATAGGCAGATGGTAGAGTCTCTCGAGCAGAGAGCCGAAAAGGCGGTCGAAGAGGCCGTCGAGTTTGCCGCTTCGAGCCCGGAGCCGGAGCCCTCGGAACTTTATGAAGATATATTCTGCAAAAGGTGCGGCAATGTTGTATCGTGAAGCGCTTAACCGCGCACTAGATGAGACGATGGAGATGGACCCCGACGTCGTGGTACTCGGTGAAGATGTGGGGCTCTACGGGGGCTCATACATGGTGACCGAGGGGCTTGTCGCAAAATATGGAGAAAGAAGGCTGATCGACACCCCGATTGCGGAGTTGTCGATTGTGGGAAATGCGGTAGGCATGGCTATGGGAGGGCTCAGACCCGTAGCCGAGATCATGACTGCAAACTTCTCGCTGCTGGCGTTCGACCAGATCGTAAACCATATGTCCAAACTGCGATACATGAGTGCCGGAAAGATAACGCTGCCGATGGTCGTGCGCTTCCCGCAGGGAGTGAGCAGGCAGCTTGCGGCACAGCACTCCGAGAGCTACGAGCAGATGCTCTGTGCGGTTCCGGGCCTCACTGTCTTTGCAACGTGCGATGTGAACTATGCCTAACACGCACTCAAAAGAGCCATACTCATGGACGATCCGGTCATATTCATAGAGCATGAACTGCTCTACAACAAAAAGGGGGAGGTCGACTTCGACGCAGAGCTCGACCCGTTCAAGGCGCGCATAGTCAAAGAGGGGGAAGATAT
>WFYC01000009.1 GCA_015490295.1 Hydrogenimonas sp.
AGCGGGTGCAGTTTCGTCAGTACGGCGACACTTTTACCTGCCCGTTGAAGCTCCCTTGCGGCTGCCAGTCCGGCAAGTCCGGCACCGACAATCACAACATCGTATTTATGTATCTGTATACTCATTGAGACGCATCCTTTGTAATGTGGCATGGGAATATGGGTCAATTATACATAGCCAAGTCTATAAAGAAGTTTAATCATGTTCGCGATCAGTACGCATATTCGGGTATGTGTTACCAATGTTTTCAGCCTCTTGCAACACTTTGAGCCTTATGGACTCTGATATAATTCTCCTTATGAACAAAGAGGACTACTTTATAAACTGTTTTTCCAAAAGCCCATTTATCGGAGACGATGCAGCTGTCATCGAGGCCGGGAAGCTGAAAAATCTCTGCGTAAGCCAGGATGCCTTTTTCGAAAACGTCCATTTCAGGTGCGACTGGATGAGTCTCTACCAAATCGCCAAAAAAGCGATGCTTGTAAACATATCGGACGCTATTGTCATGAATGCGAAACCTAGATACGCTCTTTTGACAGTAGCCATTCCCCAAAACTACTCAAGAAGAGAGTTCAAAGAGCTCGCCCGCGGTTTTCAGGATGCCGCAGATGAATACGGCATTACAATAATAGGGGGAGACACGATAGCCAATATCAAGCTCGATATCTCGGTAACCATAATGGCAGAATGTAAAAAACCGGTAAGAAGAAGCGGTATGAGAGAGGGAGATCTCCTGGCCTATACCGGAGAGCCGGGAAGCAGCCTGCGAGATCTCAAACGCCTGTTAAGGGGCGGTAGCTTAAACGAGAGTTCACGCTTTATAGAACCGGTATTGAGAGAGAAGTTCTTTTACGAAGCCGCTTCGAGCATTAGGTGTGCAATGGATATCTCGGACGGTCTTTTTCACGATCTTGAAAAGCTTCATCGCTCCAACAGGCTCGGTTTCGAATTTTTCCGTCCCATTCCCAAAAGGGTGGGCTGCAGCGGTGAAGAGTTCGAAATTCTGTTCGCTTTCGACCCCGTCAAAGAGAGCAGAATAAGAAACATCGCAAAAAAGACGAGGACACCGATCACCGTCTTCGCAAGGGCCGTAAGAAGGCCCTATATCAACATCTGCAAAGCGAATCATTTCTGATTCAGGCAAGCCCGTTCAGGATCTTTTCTATATCTATGCCGAATATGGTAAAATCTTCGTACCTTTTCATCAATCCGCTTTTCGCCTCTTGCAGTGACGGCGGATTTACACCGTTTCGGATAGAAGCGGCAGCTTCCATAAACGCGCCTATGTGGTCTGCGGTTTTTATCAGGGAGCCGTCTATCGCATTGTAGCTGTCGCTGTTGTATTTCGACTGCATCAAATCGACCTTTTCGATCAGTTCCAGGTTCCCGTCCACCATGATTTTATCGGCGAATTCATCGTTTACGAAGTAGCGCATCTCGTCTCTGAGATATGGCGGAAGCATCGGCAACAGCCTCTCTTCTACCGCTTCCTTCTCGTAATCGGCCAGAAGTTCGTCGAGCCCCTCTACACCGTATTTGACCGGCGATATTATATCTCTTGTAAGTGATTCGGCTATATCGTGGAAAAGCGCAGTGAAGAAGTTGTTGTATAGTTTCCTGTCGCAGGCTCCATACTCGAAGCTCAGAAGATAGGTCACAACAGCGACGAAAAACATATGCCCCAGCACCGATGTCTGCGGAATCCTGGGGGTCTTCGCCCACCGTTTCTGAAACCGGAGCATGGCGCACGTTTCAAGAAAGTTTCTGCTCTTTATCCCCATTTCCAGCCTGCGTACGCCTGTGAGATCGAGGTAGTCCTCGACTTCCGAATCGATCCTCTGTTTTATTTCGGCGACACCAGCGGCATTCGGGTGAAAGTCGTAGATTATTCCAAACTCCCATCGGCTTGCGAGAAAGTGGGCCGCGCCGAGTATGCGGCGCTCTATCTCGTTCCCGTCAGAAGAGAGATACGCTTCGAACCTCTCTTGCAGCTTTCGGTCCATTATGCCGAAAAGCTCCTTTTTGACATAGTTGTCCAGTTCCCGTTTTTTATGTTTCACCAGATGGTGAAAGACCGGTGGCTTGAGGTCGGTCACTACCGCACGGTACATGAATTCGCACACACCGTACTCTATAAGCCTGCGCCAGCCGATCTTCGCGCGGTTCTCCTCCTCTTCGA
>WFYC01000010.1 GCA_015490295.1 Hydrogenimonas sp.
CGGCCGACTATCTCGAACCTTTCAAAAGCACATTTAACAAAAAAGAGCGCCACAAGTTATTCCATATCCCGCTCACCGCCCCTACGCCCGCCAAAAAACAGACTATTACTATTTTTAAAACTCCGTTTTCAAAGATAGATAAAGAAAAATTATTTGAATGAGCTTTTTGATAATATTTATTGTTATTTACCATTTTTTATTAGTACAAGCACCATTAAGTGCTACATTTTTCTGTTCCAAATAAATAGAAGGAGTCATTTGTGAGTAAAAAGTTTTTGCCAGCAGCTTCGTTGCTGCTGGCAGCCACAGGTTCTTTGCAGGCACAGACTATCGAAGAGAGGCTATCGGCGCTGGAAGCGCGCATGGACTCCATAGAGCAGAGGGTAACGAGACTCGAGTCTTTCCACCCGCAAAGGGAGTTCACGATTAGTCAGGGCAACTTTACACTCGACGAGTTCAACGCCTATATAACGGCGCTCGACGTCAAAGACGGCGACTGGGTCTATGCCAAATCTACCGGCGATATTGACGGTGACGGAAGAGAGGACAGCATGGAGATCTGCACATCCGACCCGCGCTTTATCTCTCTCTTCGGCTACTACCTGAACGGCAATCCCGACGATCCGTTCGGACGTAACTACTACTTCAACGGAGATCCACAAAATGATCTGACATACACACAGATGAATTTTACAAGCGGCATCTCAAGAGAATGGGGTGTAGCAACCGGTATTATCGCCGAATCTGCACATAACGAACGACTAAAACTAAGAGCATATGGCAGCGGGGGCGATTTCATTGCCGATATTTTTTCTCGTAGCTCATATATTCATTTCTACTCTGACGGCCCGGATTACAAAGTGACACTCAAAGCCGGTTCTACAAAAATGGAGGCTTGCGGCTTTTAAAAATTACTCCCGCTTTCGAAGCGGGAGAGAAATTTCCCTTCTCCAATACTTAAAAAACACCGATTTTTCTCTTTCCATCCATTTTTTATCATATTCAATCAGTTATTTCAGATTATTTTACACTGCTTTTACACTACTATGCAATAATATTAAAGTCAAAAACTGAAACATCGAAGGAGGGGGGTAATGAGAAAGAAACTGCTGCTATGTATCGGGCTTGCATCTTTTATGAGTACAAGTCTTTTTGCTACCATGGTGGGCTCACTACATGATTTGAGCACTGGACAAGAAGGCGACAATGATGAGATTTGTGTCTACTGTCACACTCCGCATGGAAGCAACATAGAGTTCGACGCTCCGCTATGGAACAAGCCTACGACAGGGACATCATTCATCATGTATGGTGCTACAGCAGAAGGAGTTGCGGGAAAAACCATCGCCGGAACAGAAACCGATCCTTCTCCTTCTGGTGCCTCCTTGGCATGTCTGAGTTGTCATGACGGAGTCAGTGCCGCAAATACCGTAATTAATGCTCCAGGTTCCGGTAATTACAATACCAATGGAGCACTAATAGGACGGAACACTCCTAAAATATTAAGATCCGATCCGTCACTCGCAATAGGTCTTTATGGGGATTTGACAAACGACCACCCTATTTCAATACCTTATGTTGAAGGAGCAGCCAGCCTAAAGCCAAAAGATACTGCCATTACCGGATGGAACCGCGCTACAACGATCAACGATCTTCTTAGAAACGGTAAAGTTCAGTGTGTAAGCTGCCATGACCCACACTCTGTCACAAATAACACTTTCCTTAGACACAGGAACACAGGCAGCGAACTCTGCAAAACCTGCCACGACAAGTAGACACTCTCCAAGCATCCGGCTCTTTTCAGAGGGCCGGATATCTCACTCTTTTATCTTCATCGATACATTCAATATTTAAAACGGCACTAACATAATTATACAAAATCAATAGGTTTCATCAAGATACATGCAGATATGCCGCTCGACGGTTCATATTGTCGGCACCAATACTAAATAAACTCTATCGATATACTTGACATTAACGCTTTTTTCTATTACAATTACGAAAATCACAAATTGTAAAGGACAAAAGAGATGAAAGAGCAAACACTCGCACTACACTACGGTTACGACAAAGACGAGTACAAAACCATGGCCGTTCCGATCTACCAGACGACAGCCTACGACTTCGAGACCGCGGAGCGTGCCGCCAACCTTTTTGCGCTAAAAGAGCTCGGCCCCATATATACCAGGCTCAACAACCCGACGACCGAGGTGCTCGAAAATCGAATCGCGGCACTCGAAAAGGGCGCTGCGGCGATCGCCACATCGAGCGGACAGGCGGCCATCTTCTACTCCGTAGCGAACCTCGCCGAAGCCGGCGACAACATAATCGTCGCAAAAAAGATATACGGCGGAGCCACAACGCTGCTTACACATACCGTAAAACGCTTCGGCATAGAGGCCAGAGTGTTCGACAGCGACACCGCTTCGGACCTCGAAGATCTTATAGACGAAAAGACCAAAGCGATCTTTTTCGAATCGCTCTCGAATCCTCACATTAGCGTTGCCGATGTCGACAGGATCGTCGAGATCGCATCGAAGCACAATGTAGTGACCATCTGCGACAACACCGTCGCCACACCCGTCATATTCAACCCGCTCGAACACGGCGTCGATGTCGTCGTACACAGTGCGAGCAAATATATAAACGGACAGGGCACGGCCATAGGCGGTCTGATAGTGGAGAGCAAAGATCTCAACTCCAAACTGATCGGAAACGCAAAGTATCCGCACTTCAACGAACCCGACGAAAGCTACCACGGCCTCGTCTACGCCGATCTTCCGTTTCCGATCTTTACCCTGAGGATCAGGCTTTCGCTCATTCGCGATATCGGTGCCGCTCCCGCACCTTTCAACTCCTGGCTGCATATACAGGGTCTCGAGACCCTCGCGGTGAGGGTCAGGGAGCACTCCAAAAACGCGCTTAAGGTCGCCGAGTTCCTGCAGAGCCACCCGAAGGTTCTCAAGGTCAACTACCCCGCCCTTGCAGACGATGCGAACCGCGAAAAGGTGGATCGCTACTTCAGGGACGGTATGGCTTCGGGACTCGTGAGCTTCGATGTCGGAGACCTGGAGTATGCGAAAAAGATTCTGGACAACACCAAACTCTTCAGCGTCGTCGTGAACATCGGGGACTCGAAATCGATCATCACCCATCCGGCGAGTACGACACATCAGCAGCTAAGTGAGGAAGAACTCAAAAAAACCGGTGTCACGCCTGGCCTTGTCAGGCTCAGCGTGGGGCTCGAGGCTTACGAGGATCTCATAGAAGATCTAAAACAGGCGATGGAGAGCTGATATGACCCTCCTCTCCTCCAAGGGCACATACGGCCTGCTGGCCATGTATGAGCTCTCGAAAGAGTATCAGTTCAAAAAACCGGTAAAGATTCGCGATATCGCCGAAAGAGCGGCCATACCGCAAAACTACCTCGAACAGCTGCTCAACACGCTCAAAAAAGACGGTTTCGTAAAGAGCATAAGGGGGGCCTACGGAGGGTATATGCTGGCATCGGACCCTTCGGACATACGCGTAATAGATCTTTTAAAATCTCTGGAGGGAGAGATTCAAATAACCGAAACCGCCACTCAAAACAGCGTTCTCGAACTCTTTTTCAAGGATGCCGGAGAGAAGC
Source organism: Hydrogenimonas sp. (assembly GCA_015490295.1). Taxonomy (GTDB): domain Bacteria; phylum Campylobacterota; class Campylobacteria; order Campylobacterales; family Hydrogenimonadaceae; genus Hydrogenimonas. The sequence goes on from WFYC01000010.1 coordinate 3,632, forward strand.
TGGAGGAGATATTTGACATTTCGCTGGACGATTTCAGGCTATATGAGCAGAAGCTCTCCAAACAGATATGCTACACGATATAGTGCCAAAGAGAAAGGATATTTCATGAACTATGCAGATGATGTAACAGGACTTATAGGGAACACCCCGCTTGTAAAGCTGAAGAGCGTTTCCGACTCAAGCGGGGCTTTGGTACTGGGAAAGTGCGAGTTTATGAACCCCACCAGCTCCGTAAAGGACCGCATAGGCGCGAACATGATAAAAGATGCGCTCGAGAACGGGCGGATAACAGAAGAGACCGTTCTCATAGAGCCCACCAGCGGCAACACGGGCATCGCGCTCGCTTCGGTAGCCGCCGCCAAGGGGATCAGGCTCATCCTTACGATGCCTTCATCCATGAGCATGGAGAGACGAAAGCTGCTCGCGGCCCTTGGGGCCGAACTGGTTCTTACGGAACCTACAAAAGGTATGGCCGGAGCTGTGCAGAAGGCCCATGAACTTGCCGAAGAGCTGGAGAATGCCGTTACCTTGCAGCAGTTCGAAAACCCGGCAAACCCGCAGATCCATATTGAAACGACGGCACGGGAAATTTTAAGAGACACCGATGGAAAAGTTGATATTTTCGTAGCCGGAGTCGGTACCGGAGGCACTATCACAGGGGTTGGAAAGGTACTCAAAGAGTACAATCCCGATATTCGGATAATAGCGGTCGAACCGAAAAACTCCCCGGTCCTTGGAGGCGGCAGGCCCGCTCCTCACAAAATCCAGGGGATCGGCGCGGGCTTCGTACCCAAAATCCTCGATACAGAGGTATATGACGAAATCGTCACCGTCACAGACGAAACGGCGGCGTCGACTGCCAGGGAGCTGGCAAAAAACGAAGGGCTGCTAGTCGGAATATCTTCGGGCGCCAATGTATATGCCGCCGCTTCGGTTTCAGGTAGGGACGGAAACAGGGGCAAAACGGTGGTAACTATGCTCAACGATACGGGGGAACGTTACCTGAGTAGCGGGCTCTATGAGTAGCCCGCCGAAAAGAGAATTTTTTTTGAGTATATTCTTGACTATTTCGATAGACTTTATTTAGTAGAGGAAGCATGCCATGCATGAGAAACCGTACAGAAGCGTAGTAAAAACCGTTTCGTGGAGAGCGCTCGGTACTCTTGATACGATCATAATATCTTACATCATCACAGGCAGTCTGGGGATGGCCGCATCGATCGGAAGTATCGAGCTGGTTACGAAGATGGTTCTCTACTATCTGCACGAAAGGGCCTGGAACAAAATACCCCTCGGCCGGATAAAAAAAGAGCCGGAATACCAGATATGAAAAGGAGTATTATGCAAACACTATGGGATTGTACAAAAAGATACGAAGGACGCTACAACGGCAGTGCTCCGGAAGATCTTTTAAGAGAGTTTCTGAAAGAGTATAGCGGGAAGATCGTTCTTGCTACAAGCTTCGGGGCGGAAGATCAGGTGCTTACCCATATGGTCGTCTCCATAGATCCCCAAACGGAAATATTTACACTCGATACAGGAAGACTTCCCGAAGAGACCTATAAAGTGTGGGAGCAGACCGAACGCTTCTACGGAATAAAGATCAAACCCTTTTTCCCCGACCGCGCGGAAGTGGAATGGCTCGTCCTGGACCAGGGGATAAACGGCTTTTACGAGAGTATAGAAAATAGAAAAAGGTGCTGCAGGGTAAGAAAGATCGATCCGCTCAAGCGCGCCCTTGAAAAGAGAGAGGTCTGGATTACGGGCTTAAGAAGGGAACAGTCGATTACCAGACAGGATCTGACCGTTGTGGAGTATGATGAGACTTTCGGGCTTATAAAGCTCAATCCGCTGCTGGAATGGAGTACAAAGCAGGTATGGGACTATATCAAAAAGCACGATATCCCCTACAACAGCCTGCACGACAGAGGCTACCCGAGCATCGGGTGCGCACCTTGCACCAGAGCCGTAAACGAAGGGGAAGATATAAGAGGCGGAAGATGGTGGTGGGAGAGCCCTGAACACAAAGAGTGCGGACTACACTTAACAGATTTTACGCAGAATGCGTAAAATCGTCTCGAAATCTCTGATTTCGAAGCTTTAGGGGGTTGTAGGGCCGGCCAGGCCCTGCCAAATTGCGGGCTCTGCCCGGAATTTGCATACGATGAATAAAACAAGAGGACAATAGAGAGGAAGATTATGCAGCAAAATATCGACAGCGAAAAGATAACACACCTGAAACAGCTCGAAGCCGAGTCCATACATATACTAAGGGAGGTGGCCGCGGAGTTTGAAAATCCGGTCATGATGTACAGCATAGGAA
>WFYC01000011.1 GCA_015490295.1 Hydrogenimonas sp.
AAATAAAACCTTTTGAATATTTCAATGAGTATCTACAAAGCGGGTATTATCCATACTATTTTGAGAATCCAAACAGTTATAGTCTAAAATTGGAAGAGACGATAAATACGGTCATAGAGAGCGATTTACCCATAATTTTCAATATCGAACCGCAAAATATACAAAAACTCAAACAACTCGTAGGTCTGATATGTGCTTCTAAACCTTATGAGCTAAATATCGCTGCCTTGTCAAAAAAAATCGGCATTAATAGAAATACACTTTATCAATATATAGACTACCTGACTTTGGGGAAACTGTTCTACTCTCTATATGCAAATGGTAAAAAAGATACCGTCTTTACAAAACCGAGCAAGCTCTATCTAAACAACACCAATTTGGCATATAACTATTGCAGTTCCAACGATATAGGAACTATAAGAGAGCTTTTTTTCGCACAACAGTTACGATGTGAGCATAGACTCAGCTACCCGTCTCAAGGAGATTTTTCGGTAAATGATAAATATACTTTTGAAATAGGTGGAAGAAACAAAGGTTTTTCCCAGATTAAAGATCTAAAAAACTCTTTTGTAGCGGCTGACGGGATAGAGATAGGATATGCCGACAAAATACCGCTTTGGATTTTCGGTTTTTTGTATTAAGTTGTAATGATACCATTGATATTTCAATCCAACACCTAATGCCTTACATGCTGAATAGGGCAGACCAGGTTTCGAAAGAGCCTGAAACACTCAACACCCTCTAACCTCCCCATAAAGACCGAAACGGTATAATCGCGAAAATCTTTTTGACAGGAACGTTTATGCGTGCATTGATCAGTGTTAGCGACAAGAGGGGTGTGGTGGAGTTCGCCAAGGGGCTCGAGAAGCTCGGTTTCGAGATTGTCAGCACCGGCGGAACGTACAGAATCTTAAAAGAGAGCGGCATAGAGGCCATAGAGATCGACGAGGTGACGAAGTTTCCGGAGTGTTTCGAGGGGCGTGTGAAGACTCTGAACCCCTACATCCACGGGGGGATTTTGCACAGAAGGGACAAGCAGAGCCATCTGGATCAGGCCAAAGAGCTCGGTGTGGATGCTATAGACCTCGTGTGTGTGAACCTCTACCCGTTCAAGGCGACGATCGAGAGGACCGACGATTTCGAGGAGATCATAGAGAATATAGACATCGGCGGGCCCGCGATGGTGCGCAGTGCGGCGAAGAACTTCGAGAGTGTCATCATCGTGACCGATCCGGGCGATTATGCACCGGTTCTCGAAGCGCTTGAGAGCGGAAACGACAGCGTCGAGATGCGTAGAAATCTGATGATAAAGGCTTTCGAGCATACGGCGGCTTACGACAGTATGATCGCGAACTACATGAACCGCCGCTTCAACGAAGGGTTCGGACAGAAGCAGTTCGTAGTCGGCTCCAAAGTGTTCAACACCCGCTACGGAGAGAACCCGCACCAGAAGGGTGCACTTTACGAGTTCGACGACTTCTACTCCAAAAACTTCAAAACCCTAAAGGGGGAGGCGAGTTTCAACAACCTAACGGATATCAGCGGGGCGGTGAAGATCGCCGCTGCATTCGGTGATGAAAACGCAGTCTGTATAGTCAAACACGGAAATCCGTGCGGATTCGCGATTCGCGATACTTTGCTAGACGCCTACACCGAAGCGCTCAAGTGCGACCCTGTATCAGCTTTCGGCGGGGTCGTGGCCGTCAACGGCGTGGTGGACAGAGAGCTGGCGCAGAAGATGAACGAAATATTTCTTGAAGTGATCATAGCCGGGCGCATTACCGAGGAGGCGCAGGAGGTATTTGCAGCCAAAAAACGTATTAAGCTCTTCGAGTTCGGCGACGAGAGGCTGAAGGTGAGCGACGATGTGTACGACTTCAAGCATCTATCTGGCGGGTTCGTCTACCAGGATGCCGACAGGGTCCGGGACGAGGAGGTCGAAAACGCCGAACGAAAGAGTGAGCGTGAGGCTACGGCGCAGGAGATGAAGGATCTTCAGATAGCGTGGAAGGTTGCGGCGCTTACGAAGTCGAACTGTGTGGTCTACGTGAAAGAGGGTGCCATGGTCGCCGTGGGGATGGGAATGACGAGCCGGGTCGACGCGGCGAGGTGCGCTCTGAAAAAGGCCGAGGAGATGGGGCTCGACGTCACCGGTGCGGCGATGGCCAGCGAAGCCTTCTTTCCGTTTAGAGACTCCGTAGACTCTGCCGCCGCCGCGGGCGTCAAAGCCATCATAGAGCCGGGCGGCTCCATTCGCGACGATGAAGTTATAGAGGCCGCGAACGAACACGGAATCGCCCTCTACTTTACAGGTGTGCGCCACTTTCTGCACTAACGGCTCTCTGCACACTCTTTTTGTGTGCAGAGCCGCTGTGTACTCCCGTTTTTGCCGATTTAATAACTGATGTTACGTAAATCCCGGGCAAAGCCCGCAATTTGGCCGGGCCTGGCCGGCCATACAACCCCCTGAAGCTTCGAAATCACAGATTTCGAGATGATTTTACGCTTTTTGCGTAAAATCAGGAAATAAAAAAGATCGATGAGATTGCTACTCGTCGTATAGTGTAAGTTGATTGACTTAGACTAAAGTTTTATGATATAATTTGGCAAAAAATTGGCAGAAACCAAGGAGTTCAGGGCATGAGCAAAAGCCTTTACGAGACACTGGGTGTAAGTGAAAACGCCAGTGCCGACGAGATAAAAAGAGCATATAGAAAACTGGCGAGAAAGTATCACCCCGATATAAACAAAGATCCTGAGGCCGAAGAGAAGTTCAAAGAGATAAATGCCGCATATGAAGTGCTGAGTGATCCTGAGAGAAAGAAGCAGTATGACCAGTTCGGCGACCAGATGTTTGGAGGTCAGGATTTCCGGGATTTCGCCAGAGGGCAGGGTGCCAATGTGGACCTCGACGAAATTTTGCGCAACATCTTCGGAGGCGGCGGAGGGTTCGGCGGCTTCAGCGGCGGAGCGCACGGCGGTTTCGGAGGGTTCGGCGGTTTCGATATGGGCGGTATGGATCTTGATATTCATGCGAAGATCACGATACCTTTCAATGTAGCCGTTCAGGGCGGTACCCACTCCGTCTCCGTAAACGGCGAAAGCTTCGATATCCGCATACCGGCCGGCGTAAAGAGCGGCGAAACCCTGCGCATACGTGGAAAAGGGAAAGCCTACAACAACCAGCGCGGGGATCTGCTGCTCAAGATCGAAGTGGCGCCGAGCCCCGAGTATGAAAGAAAAGGGGATGATCTCTACAAGACCATAGACATCCCGCTAAAAACCGCCATGTTCGGCGGAAAGATCAAGGTAGCGACACTCGAAAAAGAGATTACGCTGAAGGTTCCGAAAAATACAAAAAACGGTCAGAAGTTCAGGGTAAAAGGGCTTGGTGTGCTCAACAGAAAGAGCAAAATCAAGGGGGATCTCTATCTGGTGGCGAACATTGTGCTTCCGAAAGTTGAAGATCTTGATCCTGAACTTGCTAAAATGATGCAGGAGAAGCTTCCGGGAGGTGAAGATGCATAGTTATGACGAACCGGTTTATCTTATAAGCGTTGTTGCCAAGGTGCTGAATATTCATCCGCAGACACTGAGGCAGTATGAGAGGGAAGGGCTTGTGGAGCCTTCTCGTACCCAGGGGAGAATGCGTCTCTATTCACAGCGGGATATCGACAGAATCAAGCTGATTCTCCGTCTTACCCGCGATCTGGGTGTCAACTTGGCGGGTGTGGATATTATTATGCAGCTCAAAGAGAAGATCGACGCGATGCAGGAGGAGATCGACTCTCTAAGAGAGCAGCTGAAGATGGAGAACAGCTCCAGCACGATTCCGAGCCATAAAGCGGTCGTTACAAAAAACAATTATGAAATCATAATATTCGAAGAGGAGTAGAAGCCTACTCTTTCAGTCTCCTGATATCCGCACCCAGCTTTTCGAGTTTTTCGTGCAGAGCTTCGTAACCTCTGTCGAGATGGTATATGCGGTGCAGGTTCGTTACCCCGCTTGCCGCAAGCCCGGCCAGAACGAGTGCGCTGCTTGCACGAAGGTCTGTGGCCATGACATCCGCCCCGAGGAGCTGTATGGGGCCGTTCAGCGTTGCGGTGTGACCTTTGAGGTGGATGCTGGCACCGAGTCTTTGCAGTTCGCTTACGTGCATGAAGCGGTTTTCAAAAAGCCTCTCTTCTATAATACTCACACCCTCGGCCTGTGTGGCGAGTGCCATGAACTGTGCCTGCATGTCGGTAGGGAAGCCGGGGTACTCCGTCGTCGAAATCTCGAATGCCTTCAGTTTGGCCGCGGGGTAGATGGTCATCGAGTTTTCCTCTGTCTCGATGCGGCAGCCCGCTTCGTGCAGTTTTGCGGTGACAGCGTCCAGGTGGTCGGCTATTACACCGTTTAGTGTGATCGATCCGTAGGTGATGGCCGCGGCGCAGAGGTACGTTCCGGCCTCTATGCGGTCCGGTATGATGGAAAAAGGGTCGAGTTTCAGCGGTTGGCGGTCCGTTCCGTGGATGATAAGCTCATCTGTGCCTATTCCCTCTATCGAAACTCCCGCTTGAGCAAGCACTTCGCATAGCTGTACCACTTCTGGCTCTTTCGCTACGTTTATAAGCTCGCTCTTTCCCCGTGCCAAAGCTGCGGCCATTATGATGTTTTCGCTTCCGGTAACGGTGATCTTGTCGAATATTATTCGTGTTCCGACAAGCCCTTCCGGCGCCGTGGCCATTACATAGCCGTTTTTTATCTCTATCAGCGCACCCATCTGCTCCAGAGCTTTCAGATGGAGATCTATGGGCCTTTGGCCTATGGCGCATCCTCCGGGAAGGCTCACTTCGCAGTGGCCGAAGCGTGCCAGCAGAGGGCCAAGAACCAGTATCGAGGCTCGCATGGTTTTCACTATTTCGTATGTCGCTCTGGTGTTCTCTATCGCTTCGTTGTCTATGGTCAGGGTGTGATCTTCGAATATGAACCTGCTTCCGAGCTTGCCGAAGAGTTTCAAAAGCGTATGGATATCCGCCACTTCCGGAACATTCTCTATGGTACACGGTTCGTCGCTAAGCAGCGTTGCGGCGATGAGGGGCAGGGCGGCGTTTTTCGCTCCCGATATCTCGACCTCTCCTTCGAGTCTTACGGGTCCTTTTATAGATAGGTAGTCCATTTAGCACTTTTCCTTGAAGTTTATGTAGTCTTTCAAAATCTTTTCATGATCGAAAACAAGATCCTGCCATGGTATCTGCGAGAGATGGTAGAGTCGGCACTTTTTGGCATCGTCTCCGGCTTTCGGCATGCCTGTGGCCTGGCTTATATAGACGACAGATACGGTATGAAAACGCGGATCGCGTTCAGGGTCCGAATATACACCCAGAAGGTTTCGGATAGAAATATCGAGTCCCGTCTCCTCTTTCATCTCTCTTTTGCATGCCTCCTCTACGCTCTCTCCAATCTCCACGAACCCTCCTGGCAGCGCCGTGCCGTAGGGTCTGTTTTTGCGTTCGATAAGAACGATTCCTTCGAAATTTCCGGAACTGTCGAAACACTCTATTATGCTGTCGGTCGCTACGAAAGGAGTTTTGATAGGCATAGAAATGTCCTTGGCAAAGATGGGTTGATTTTACCATAAAATATCGATAAAATTGGGATGATATTTTTTAATATGGAGACAGAATGTCCGATAAACTCGAGAGATTGAGAGCCCTTGCCGAAGAGCTTACCTCGTACGAAGCCGATAGAAAAAAGAATCTCAAGCGGCTGAGAGAGCTTTTCGATAGGCTGGAGCTCCGGAAAAAGTGCGGCGAATTCTCCTCTATTTTCGACTACAAGGCGATAAATCTCTCCGGTATCAACCTTACCATGGAGAGTCTAGGTGAAATAACGGAAGGGAAGTATGCCCAGATCATAGGCATAAAGTATGTGGATCAGGACGGAAAGAGGAGGGCTAAGAATATAAACCTCCGATATTTCGGCAGGGTGGAGCAGTTGGAAAAAGAGATTATAGATCTGATTGTGGAGTTTGTCCTGCGCTGGAGGCTGGAGAAGAGCTACAGGGGTGTGGACCATTACCGTGACTTGGTGAAAAAATGTGCCGCTGCCGGACGAAACAGCGAACCGATTTGAAAACGTCAGGTGCCACCGCATCAAGTTAAGATAAAGATTACCGATTTTCTTATAGAATAATTGACAAAAAGGCTGACTTTGACAATATACAAACGTATAGGTATTCTGATATCGTTTCTGCTGCTTCTTCTACTGGCTGCCGTTTTGACGATAAATTTCATCAACTCCAAGAGCTATATAGAGGAGCAGCTGAATACGAATGCGAAAAATACAGCTTTGGCACTGAGTCTCGCTTTTAGTATCGCTAAAGAAGACGAAGAGCAGATAAAATCTCTAATAGATACAGTTTTCAACCGCGGTTCGTATGAAATGGTAGAGCTCGAAGATTCCAATAGGATGCCGATTTATCGCAAAAACAAGAGTCTGCAAGATGATGATGTCCCCTTGTGGTTTAAGAAGTGGCTTCCGATAAATACGGTAATGGCGGAGGTTCTGGTTTCAATGAAAAACCAGCCCATAGGGGTTTTGATGGTAAAGGCTGACAGTGCGATAGCGTACCGGCAGTTATACTCTCTTTTTAAATATACTGTTTTGATGTTCGTACTATTCGGTGCCTTTGGGCTTCTGCTTCTTCGTTTTGTATTGAAAATGGTACTTAAATCTCTCGACACGATAAGAGAACAGGCTGAAGGTGTGCTTCACAACAAGTTCGTTATCCAAAAAGAGCTTCCTGCCACAACAGAGCTCAAAGAGATTACAGAGGTTATGAACTCGATGGTGAAACGTGTCAAGGAGCTCTTCCAAAGAAGCTCCGAGGCGATGGAAAAGAACCAGGAGATTCTGTATCGTGATCCCCTGACCAAACTTTTCAACAGGAGGTATTTCCAGATAAAGCTTCCAGAGTATCTTTTGGCGAATGACAGCAGATCCCGGGGTGCGCTGGTAATGATACGGGTAAATGGAATCTCCAAAGCCAACAAAAAGATAGGCCACAAAAGGGTCGACGAGTTTTTCGAAGAGTTCGCCAAAATCCTTCAAAAGGCGTGTGAGTCAGTCCACGAACCTTCGATATGCCGTATCAATGGAACCGAATTTATTCTGATTCTTCCCGTTTTAAATGCTGAGACGGCAAGAGAACTCGTAAGAAACATAATGAAAAATATACTCATACTTACCGACAGTTTCAATCTGAGAGAGTTAGTATATTTCAGTTTCGGTATTACGGAGTACATCAGAAACGAGCCTGTCGCCAAGCTGCTCGCCAGTGCGGACTATGCGCTCTCCGATGCCGCTCTTTATAAGGAGAACCATATAACTGTATTCACGAAAGATAAGAAGAGTTCTGTGGTACTTGGAAAATCGCAGTGGAGAGAGATAATAACTTCTGCAATAAAAAAGGGCAAACTGGAACCGGAGCTTTCACCGGTGATCAATCTTAAAAAAGACGAGAAGGTCGCTTTTACGATCAGTTTCGATATACGCCACGACTCATACAGCTACAGCTACGGCGACTATCTACCCGCGATAGTCGACTTGGGGCTCGAACACGATCTTGTGATGTACGAGCTCGAATATCTCAAACAGCACCGCTTCACACACAACGCTTTGAGCCTCGAGATATTTGCTCAGACACTGATCGACAGCAACAAATATATCGATTTCGAAGAGTCTGTCAAAGAGGTTGTCAAGGTTTTGAAAGGGAAACTCTTTATAGAGATATCAGAATATGATATCCTCTCTCTCGATCCGGTAGTAGCGGAGAGAATAACCAATACGCTGAAAGAGTACGGCATAAGGTTCGGTATAGACAGATTCAGCGGGGAACAGGGCGGTTACACCTATCTCAAGTATACCGCGCCCGCATATATAAAGATGCATGAGACTCTATATCTGGATATGGATAGAGGCTCCAAAAACACCCTTCTTACGCTTCTTGGCAGCCTCGACATCAAACTGATAGTTACGGGAGTCCGCGAAGAGAATATTTACGAGTTGAAAGAGGAGGGGGTTCACTATATAATGCCGGCAGAGTGACTTTTAAATCGCCACCGACTCCCAGAAGAAATCTACATGCTTTTCAAAATGTGTGGCTATCGGTGCAGTCGGTTTCGAATCTATACGCAGAAGCGAAACCGTGATCCTAATGTAGAATAGGGCAGAGAGAAACTCCTGGGCCATAAACATCGGATCTGCCGACCGCACCATTCCCTCCTGCATCATGACAAAAAGAGCTTTCGACAGCAGTTGAATCTCTTTTTGGTGAAACTCCTTTAAAAAACTCTCTCTTAAATCTTCGTTTTGAAAAAGCTCTATCATCATAACCCTGAAGAGCTTCTCCATCTTTTTGTCGAAAGAGACAAGCTTGTATGCGACCGCATACTGATGAAGAAACGACTTTCCCTTTTTCGCCTTCTCTTCGATATCTCTCAACTCGAAAGGGGTGGAAAAGATCTCTGAAAAGATATTTTTTAAAATATCTTCTTTGTTTTTGAAGTGGTTGTAGATAGCACTTTCACGAATTCCCACTTCTGCGGCGATCTTTCTTACAGAAGCCCCTTTGTATCCGTTTTCAGCGATCAGATCTATCGCAGCTTCGATGATTTTCTCTTTCGTATTTCTCTGTTTCGGCATTGGCAAACTCCTATACTACGGGATTTAAGAGATGAACAAGCGTTCTTACTGTCTCTATTGTATATGAACAAACGTTAATTTATCATAAAG
>WFYC01000012.1 GCA_015490295.1 Hydrogenimonas sp.
GCTCTGAACATAATCGACATAGCGGTTGCCGTCGATATCTACGAGATACGCCCCTTCGCCGCAATCTATGAAAGGGGGAGTCCCTCCGACACTTCCGAAAGCCCTTACGGGTGAATCTACCCCTCCGGGAATCACCTTTTTCGCCTCTTCGTACGCCTCAATGCTTCTTGTATGTTTCATCGTCGAACCTCACATCAAATTTTTGGCCTATTATAGGCAAATACCGGTTAAGATGAAATTATAGTGTTTGTACAATCGAAACCAAGTTATGCCATAATTTCGATCTTGCTCAACCATCTTTCGCACCGTATTGAGCTTCCATAGAACAGCACTGTCTCAAATGCGATGCAGCGAGGTCGGCAAGGTTTCAAATAGCGGAAAATTTTGGAGACGAATGAACAGACGAAAATCTATAGCCCTTATTTTATCTATCTTGCTCCATATTGTGGCGCTATCCCTGTTATGGCTTTTTCTGCACAAAGCCGAACAGAAGATAGCAACAGCCTCATCTGCAAAAAGGGTGGATATCTCTCTGTCAGACTTCATAACACCTCCTCCCGCCACTTCCACAGCGGAAAAGGGCACGCCCCCCGCAAAAGGCTCACCGGACCCGAAACCATTAACCCAAAACCCAAAACCCAAAACCCTTAACCAAAAACCTAAAACCATCAAAAAACCGGAAACTAAACCGGCGGCAAAACCGAAGAGAGAGACCAAACCCGTTCGGAAGATGGAGGATGCTCCAAAAAGAGCGGTAGAGACCAGAAAAACCGAACAGAAAGAGGTTCAAAAGATCAAGCCGGCTCCATCGAAAGCTATCGAAGAGACGAAACCGAAAAAAGAAGTTGCCGAAAAAACGGCTCAAAAGGAGAAAATAGAGAAAGAGAACCTGCAGAGACCGGCAAAAACTCCATCTCCGCTCTCCAGGCTTGCCGAATCTCTCGGTGCGCCTTCAATGCCTGCCGAGACTCCGAAACCACCGACAATAGATGAGATAGGAAGCGCCCTTTCGAATCGTGAATTCAAAGCTCTTTACAAAGACGAGTTCGACCGCTTCACACCGGAACAGAAGAGATTTATAAAAGACAACCTGTCGCGTATTCAGGGAATTACACAGCACTATCTGACCGTTAGAGGTTACCCATATGCCGCAGCGAGGCTTGGACAAGACGGCATGAACATCGTAGAGTTCTACCTGCATCCAAACGGCGATATAAGCGGCCTGAAGGTGATAGAGGGTGCAGGGTTCGAAGAGCTCGACAAAAACTCGCTCGACACGATCAAAACGGCATACAAGGACTACCCGCGCCCCAAAGAGACGACCAAAATACGCTTCTATATCTACTACCGTCTATATTAGGAAGCGTGCAACCCGAAAGCGGCCTTACTTACTGATGTTACGCAAATTCCGGGCAAAGCCCGCAATTTGGCAGGGCCTGGCCGGCCCTACAACCCCCTGAAGCTTCGAAATCTCAGTTTTACCTACATACGTCTATCACACTCTCCTCATTGGGATAGAGGTATATCTCGACTCTTCTGTTTATAGCCATATTCTCCGGCGAGTCGTTCGGTACCAGAGGTTTGTTGAAAGAGCATCCTCTCGCATATATCCTGTTTGTGACACCCATCTTCTTTAGCATATTCGCAACACTGAAGGCGCGCTTTTGCGAGAGCTTAAGGTTGTAGTCGTAGGAGCCCCTGCTATCGGTATGCCCCACTACCTGGACAATTGTATCGGGGTAGTTCTTCAACACATCCACCAATTTCGCTATCTTCTCTTTCGCCTCCGCGGTAGGTACGTAGGAGTCTGTGGCGAACATCATCCTGCTCTTGAACGTTATCTTTACATAGTTGTCATGCTTTGTAACTATGATGTCTCTGCTCTTTGCGGCACCCGCCTCGTCGCCGCTCACCTTGGTCTGCATAGAGTCGGCAACCTCCTGCGCCTGCTTGTCCAGGCTGTAGCCTATGGCTCCTCCCGCAGCCGCACCGACAGCGGCGCCTATCGCGGCGTTTCTACCCTTGTGGTGTTTGCTCGTTATCGCACCCAAAGCCGCACCGACAAGCGTACCGATCAGAACTCCGCTTTTGGTGTTTTGTGCATCGTTGGGCGCTTCGCCATTTTTCGCGGCACAGCCGCTAAAGAGTATCGCAGCCGCGACAACTAGAGCGGAACTTCTGAAAATTTGTTTCATAAACTCATCTCCTTCTATTTATTTATACGTTTTTACGGGCAAAGCCCGAAAAAACGGCAGGGCCTAACC
>WFYC01000013.1 GCA_015490295.1 Hydrogenimonas sp.
AATCTTGGATTTCGAAGCTTCAGGGGGTTGTAGGGCCGCACAGGCCCTGCCGAATTGCGGGCTTGGCCCGGAATTTGCATAACATCAGTAAAAAGTAGAAAAAGCAGAGGTATCGGGCCCTGAGGCCCATATTTGCGGTTTAGGCTTCGTCGGAGATATCGAGCTGAAGATCTTTCAGGGAGTAGAAGAGATTAGGGTGCTTTCGTTTGATACTTTTGACAAGATTCTCCAGGTCGACGCTCTGCGCCTGCGCCCCCTCTTTGAGCCTCTGCTGCAGCTCGTGCATCGCGACCACCCAGACATCGTGAAAATCGATCGGAAGCTCTTTGGCTATCGCACGCTCCAGGCGGGCCTTGAACACCTCTTCGCCCATATGCTGCAGAGAGTTCATTATCGCACTCATCGCTTCGGCTGTCGAGAGAACAAGAAGTCTGCCCTCTTCATCTATGATGAACCAGGGCTGCTCGTCGCTCCAGCTGCCCCGTTTCAGCTCCAGACTCTTTTTATCTTCACTCTCGCCCGGAACTATCTGCATAACGGGCCGTTGCGACGGGTTCGGCATGCCGAGACGTTTGGCCACTGCGTCTATCTCCTTCATCTGCTGCTCGGCAGGAAGGTTTTTAAGATTTTTCATGACGATCTCCATTACACCTCTTTACGCTGTTCGTCGAGCCACACCATCACCCCTTTTTGGGCGTGCAGCCTATTTTCCGCTTCGTCAAAGACCACGCTCTGTTCGCTCTCGAAAACCTCTTCGCTCACCTCGAGCCCACGGTATGCGGGCAGACAGTGCAGAAATATGGCGTCGGCTCGTGCGAGCTTCATCATATCTTTGTCTACAGTATAGCCGGAAAAATCTTTAACTCTCTTCTCTTTCTCCTCTTCATCACCCATAGAGACCCATGTATCGGTAGTGACGACATCAGCGCCAGCCACCGCATCTTCGGGGTCGTTTGTAAACTCTATGACCGCTCCGCTCTGGCTGGCGAACTCGGCCGCATCGGCGACTATGGAGGCATCGCACTCATACCCTTTGGGCGTAGCCACCCTGAGCTCGAAGCCGAGCTTGGAGGCGAGCATCAGCCAGCTGTGAGCCATGTTGTTGCCGTCGCCCACATAGGCCACTACCGGATTGTCGGCTTTCGAGTGCTCTATCATCGTCATATAGTCCGCCATCAGCTGTACCGGGTGGTACTCGTCCGTAAGCCCGTTTATAACCGGAACTTCCGAAAAGTCGGCAAACTCTTCGAGTTTGCTCTGGCTGTAGGTGCGTATCATCACCATGTCACACATGCGCGAAATTACACGTGCGGTGTCTCTCATCGGCTCTCCGCGTCCGAGCTGAATATCCCTGGAAGAGAGAAAAAGCCCCGTGCCGCCGAGCTGAAAAATACCGGTCTCGAAGCTCACTCTGGTTCTGGTGCTGCTCTTTTCGAATATCATCGCGAGCACCTGCTTCTCCAGATAAGGAGTAAAACGGCCCGCTTTGACCTCCGCCTTTATGCGAAGGCCGAGATCTATCATCTGCAGAATCTCGTCTTTTGTAAAATCTTTCAGTGTCAGAAAGTGTCTCATTTTTCAATCCTTTACGGCTGTGAAGAGGAGTGAACACACAGCCTGCGGTTTCTTGCGGGGAGTCCTCCCCTTCCGCTCTTCGGGTGCCGCTAAAGCAGCTCCGCCGCCTCTTTTGCATGGTAAGTGATGATAATATCTGCGCCGGCGCGCTTGAAGCCGAGCAGAGTCTCCATCATCACCTTTTCGTAGTCGATCACGCCCGCTTTTGCGGCCATCTTCAGCATACTGTACTCGCCGCTGACGTTGTAGACAGCCAGAGGCAGGTTGCTCGACTCCCTTATATCTCTTATGATGTCCATATAGGCAAGCGCCGGCTTCACCATAAGTATATCGGCCCCCTCCTCTTCGTCGGCAAGGCTCTCAAGCACCGCTTCGCGCCGGTTTGCCGGATCCATCTGGTAGCTTCTTCTGTCACCGAAACTTGGAGACGACTCGGCGACGTCTCGAAATGGTCCGTAATATGCGCTGGCGAACTTGGTCGAGTAGCTCATAATCGGAATATGGCTGAAGCCGGCCGAATCGAGCCCCTCCCTGATCGCCGTTATCATACCGTCCATCATACCGCTCGGCGCTATCATGTCTGCCCCTGCCTTGGCGTGCACTATGGCCTGCTTCGCCAGATTCTGAAGGGTGATATCGTTATCGACCGTCTGCAGTTTCGGGTTGAGCACTCCGCAGTGGCCGTGGTCGGTATATTCACAAAAGCAGAGATCGGTAACGACGAGCATATCCGGATGCGCCTCTTTGATCGCACGCAGAGCGGTAGCGATAATGCCGTGCTCGCACATCGCGTCGCTCCCTACGGAGTCTTTCACATCCGGGATTCCGAAGAGTATGATCGATTTGAGGCCCATAGACTTCAGGGTTTTACACTCCTTCAGGGCTTCGTCGATACTCATCTGAAAGACACCCGGCATGGAGGCTACTTCGTTTTTGATCCCTTCTCCGCTTCTTATGAAGAGCGGATAGATGAAGTCGTCCGGCGTAATGATCGTCTCTCGGACGAGATCTCTCAATACCGGATGGAGTCTTTTGCGCCGAAATCGAGTGAACATGGCCAACCCTTTACATATGATATAATCGCAATCTAATTGACGGAAAGCCAGTATTTTACCAAAAGTTGAGGAAAAGTATAGAATGAACATTGAAATCTCCGATGTGGCCAACCTCCCGACGAAGTTTGGAAACTTCAAGATACAGGCATTCAAAGAGAGAACGGATAACGGCTGCTTCAAGGAGCATCTGGCGATCTTTACCGATCCGCTTCCCGAAACACCGATAGTGCGGGTACATTCGGAGTGCCTTACCGGAGATGCGTTCGGAAGCAGAAAGTGCGACTGCGGGGAGCAGCTCGAGTTCGCTCTGCATATGATCCAGAGCCAGGGGGGCATGGTTGTCTACCTGCGCCAGGAGGGGCGAAACATCGGGCTTTTGAACAAAGTCAACGCATATGCGCTGCAGGAGAAGGGGCTCGATACCGTAGCCGCGAACCACCAGCTCGGTTTCAGCGCCGACGAGCGTACCTACGAGATGGTCGAAAGAGTTCTCCTGCACTACGAAATAAAAAAGATCCGACTACTTACGAACAACCCGAAAAAGATCGAGAGCCTCGAAGGGGTCGAAATAGTCGAAAGGCTCCCCATAATCGTGGAGTCTAATCCGCATAACGAAGCCTACCTTCAGACCAAAAAGAGCAGAATGGGACACCTTCTTTAGGTGAAAATCGTGAAAAGTGAAGAGTTGAGAGATATTTTAAAACTTTCAAAGGCCGCTGTAGATCCAAAGGGCATTGAAAAACTCGATACTTTCTTAAAGCAGCTGACGGCTTGGAACAGAGTGCACAACCTCACCGGCGCAAGGAGACAAGAGGCTATGGAGGAGCAGGTCATAGACTCCGCGTGGCCACTCACCTTTTTGCCACCTGTCGACTCCTTGCTGGATATAGGCACGGGAGCCGGCTTTCCGGGAATGGTCCTGGCCATACTTCTGCCGAAAACGGAATGTACCCTCTGCGAACCGCTTAAAAAGAGAGCCGCATTTTTGCGCTTTATCGCAGGAGATCTTGGGCTTGGGAATGTCACCGTCGAAGCCAGACGGATAGAGGAGCTTGAAGCGCACCCCTATTCGCTCATAACCTCCCGCGCCGTAACCGGCACCTCCACCCTTGTCGACTGGTGCCGCCCGTTCATAGACGAGTCGACCAGGCTTCTCTTTTACAAAGGTGAGCAGGTCTATGAAGAGGTTGCAGGGCTGCAGCACTGCGGCATAGAGATAATTTCGCGCAAAAAGCGCAACTACCTATGGATAAAGGAAGCTTCAAAATGCTTAAAATAATTCTGACTGTCGCTGTCATAGCCGCAGTCTACTTCTTTCTCATAAAGAAACCTGCCGTCGAAAAAAAGCGCAGGAATCGCGCGGAGGCGGAGGCGAAAAAACCCGGCCTGGATGAAGATATAATGGTAGAGTGTGAAAAGTGCGGAACGTTCGTGAGCTCGAAAGAGGCTATCATAGTAGGCGGAAAGTACTACTGCTCCAAAAGCTGTGCGGGGGTGAAGTGATGATCATAATAGGCCACGAAGATATTCCCTACAGGCCTCTCTATTACGTCGAAAGCGTAGAGGAGATAAAAAAGACACCGCCGGGAAGCACTCTCTGGCTCGGCCCTTTCAGCAGCTCGAAAGCGATCGCCAGGCACTGCTTCGAAAACGGTCTTGGCTACGCGGTAATGGCTGAAACCGTGAACGACGCACTCAAAGCGAACGCCCTGCATGCGCACTACATAGTGGCGCCAATGGAGCTCGCAAGAGAGATACAAAAGGTTGCCGAAACCTACCTTTTCGATGCCAAAATACTACTTCCGGTCGACGAAGAGAGTGAGATGGAGGAGGCTGCAAGAGCAGGAATAGACGGTGTGATTTTTCAAGAAGCCGTTATCGCCGGCTAGCTATCAAAGCCGTCCCCCATTTTCTACTTGACAAACCCTTATACTCTCTATTTAATCGTCACTACACCCCCTTGACTTTAGTTTTATTTGTTAGTATACTTTAGTCGTATAGACTAAAGATTTAAAGAGAGGATAGAGATTATGGAAGCAGTAAAAACAGTTGTACTACTTACACTCATGACGCTTCTGATGGTCTGGGTAGGAGGAATATTCGGCGGGCAGTCCGGTATGCTGATAGCCCTGGCAATCGCCGGAGTCATGAACTTTTTCTCATACTTCTACTCCGACAAGCTGGTGCTCAGGCACTACCACGCCGTCGAAGTGGACGAACATAGCGCTCCGGGACTTTTGGCCATGGTGAGGCGCCTTGCCGACAAAGCCGGCCTTCCCATGCCGAAGGTCTACATAATCCCGGAACAGGTTCCCAACGCCTTCGCGACGGGAAGAAACCCGAGCCACGCGGCGGTTGCCGTAACGGAGGGGCTGCTGGAGCTCTTGAACGAAGAGGAGGTGGAGGCCGTGCTTGCGCATGAGCTGAGCCACGTACGCCACTACGACATTCTGATAGGAACCATAGCCGCGACAATCGCCGGTGCGATAGCGTGGATAGCCAACATAATGCAGTTCGGCGCCATGTTCGGCGGAGGAAGGAGCGAAAACTCCCCAAACCCGATTCTGATGCTGATAATGTCGATCATTCTGCCGCTTGCCGCCGGAATCATCCAGATGGCGGTAAGCCGAAGCAGGGAGTTCGAAGCGGATGCAGGCGCGGCGCGCCTTACAGGCCACCCCGAATGGCTGGCGAGCGCGCTTATGAAGCTGGAAAACTACAACCACCGCGGCATACTGCCGGAGGCCACGCCCGAAACGGCGCATATGTTTATTGTCAATCCGTTTACCGGTAAAGATTTCAGCTTCGCCAACCTCTTTAGAACCCACCCCACCACGGAGCAGCGAATAGAGAGGCTCGAAGAGCTTCGACGTGAAATTAACGGTCGATAGAGTATAATCTACACAATCGAAACGGGCCCCGCCTGCGGGCCCGCAGCAAACCCCGAAAAAGCGAGCCTAATGAGCCGATCTTTCATCAACTACATAAAGTGCGTCGGTACCGGAGCGAAACACAACCGGGACCTCACCTACGAAGAGATGCTCGATGCGATGCGGCAGATGCTAAACGGCGAAGCCTCGCCGGAGCAGACCGCCGCTTTTCTGCTCGGGTGGAGACTGAAACCGGAAAGTGTGGAGGAGTTCAGAGCCGCTCTCGAAGCGATAGACGAGACGAGCGTTGCCCACCCCGTAGAAAACGGCATAGAGCTCGGCTACCCTTTCGACGGCAAGGTCGACAACCCTTACATTTTTCCGATAGCCGCGAAGATGGTGGAGCCCTTTGGAATCGAAGTGGTCGTAAGCGGCGGCGCCCTTCAGCCGGCAAAAGGGGGAGCTACGGTAAAAGATGTGGCCGAAGCCGTAACCTTTCCCCGAAACCTCCGATACTTCGACAGAAGCCGCTACAACCCCAAACTGGCGAACCTGACACCCATACGTACCAGACTCGGGATAAGAACCGGCCTGAACACTATAGAGAGGCTTCCCGGAATCGCGGGGTGCGATACAGCTCTAATAGGCGTCTTTCACAAACCCTACGTCAAAAAGTATATCGAGATCTTCGGCAGCCGCTACAGGCGCCTTCTGATAGTCAAAGGCAACGAAGGGACACCCGAAATCTTCGGAAAGTGCCGTGTATGGCTGCATGAAAACGGCGAAACCGAAGAGTTCACGGTAGATTCGGCGGCACTGGGCGTGGAGTATAGAAAATCTTTTGAACCCATAGAGAAAGAGGAGGGCCTGAAGATGCTGAAGAACCCCTCCGAGGGTCTCGTCAGGGTGGCAGCTCTAAATGCCGCGCTGTGGCTCTTTGCAAAAGGCGAAGCCGATTCTGTGGAAGATGCGTTCAAGTCACTTGGATAAGTTCTCGAACCACGTCAAAAATATTCTCCACGGCTTTTTCCTGGCCGTAGGCACCACGGTGGCCGAACCGGCCACGATACTGCCGCTGATGGTAAACTACTTCGGCGGCAGCGCGGTGCTCGTAGGGTTTTTCAGCGGGCTTCTACGCGGCGGAGCGGTACTGATGCAGCTGTTTGCCGCATTCAAGGCGCAGCACTACAGATATATGCTTCCCTATCTCAGGCGCGTATTCCTCTTCCGCTTCTTTTCGTGGTTTATGATAGGTGTTAGCATCATGCTCTTTGGCAAAGAGCACCCCACCCTGACCCTCTGGTGCATAGGTATCGGCCTATTTCTCTTCTCTTTCAGCGCTGGTTTCGGGGCCATCTATTTTCGCGAGATCGTAGCGAAGATCTTCTCTCACCGCTTCCGCGGCAAAACGATGGCATGGAGGCAGTTTTTCGCAGGACTCGGAGCGGTGATCAGCGGAGCGGTCGCGGCGTGGGTACTGGAGAGTTTCGAGCCGCCCTACGACTTCGGCTACCTCTTCATGCTGAGTGCGGTTTTGATGGGTCTGGGGATGGCCGCGTTCGCAACCATCGACGAACCGGCGAAAGAGCACTTCGATGTCAAGATCGAGTCGTTCAGAGAGTTTCTGAAACACGCTCTGCAGACCTTGAGGGCCGACAGTCAGCTGCAGATACAGGTGACCACCTTCCTATTCGGTTACAGCTACCTTATAGCACTCCCCTTCATAATTCTCGATGCGAAAAGCAAGATCGACCTTACCGGTACGGCCGTGGGTATCCTTATAACCACCCAGATGGTCGGTGCGATGCTCAGCAACATTCTATGGGGAAAGCTGAGCGGCCGCGGATACAACAGGCTTACGGCGAACATCGCCATCTCCATGCAGCTTTCGGCCGTGATTCTCGCATTTTTTGCCGACTCTCTGCCTCTTTATATGCTGATCTTCTTTCTCTTCGGAGCCGCTTCCGACGGAAACCGCATAGCCTCCGGCAACCTCATCCTGATTCTCGCACCCGAGCAGAAGCGTCCGCTCTATGTCGCTTTGCAGATGAATATAGTATCGCTCGGTATGTTCTTCTCGATACTCGGCGGCTTCATTCTCCATTTCGGCAGCTACCACCTGCTCTATGCCGTCACGGCAGCCACTCTCCTCTTTGCACTCATAACATCGTTCAGACTCCGTGACAATCTGTAAAAAGAGCTCTTAAACTCGATCAAAACTTATAATAAGTATAATCCGTAAAAATTTTAACATCTCAGTCAGGATATACCATGAGCCGTTACCTTCTTCTTTTTGCAATTTCGCTGCTTTCACTCTTCGCTTCGCAGAAGTTTGTGAGCTCACAGATCTGCAAAACCTGCCACCCCCTGATTTACGGCGAATACAGGGAGTCGATGCACAAAAAGTCATCCATATACAACGACCCGGTACACAGGGCCGTATGGCAGATGCACCCTCTCAGAAAAAAGGGCAGCTATAAGTGCGCACCCTGCCACTCGCCCAGTGACACCGGTTTGATGGAGGCTCTAAAAAACGGCAAAAGAGCGCTTCCGGTAAAAAACGAGATTCAAAAGAGTGAGCCGATAGGATGCACCTACTGCCACCGTATCCAATCTGTCGAACATGCGAAGAAGGCAAACAGAAATATTATTTCCGATAAAGAGAGGCTCTATTACGCGGCTAAAAACGGCAAAGCTCAAAGCAGTGTCGTCAAATATCACAAAACAAGCGACCTGATGGGGCTGGGTAAAAAGAGTGAAGGCTCCCCGTTTCATACGATCGACTACGGCAACCCGAACTTCGCGAACGGCAAGATGTGTATCGGCTGCCACGAGCATAAGCGCAACTCGAAAGGCTTTACGGTATGCTCCATGGATCTTGAGCGCTCGAAAAAGGGAAAACGCAACTGCATTACATGCCACATGCCGCAGGTAAAAGGGCCTATCTCCACGCTCAGTTCGGAAGAGACACACGCCTATCACGGATTCAGCGGACTACATAACAGTCCGAATATGCTATCGGAGTATATCGAACTCGGTGCCGAAGTGGACAGCGAAGGTCTTACAGTAACACTCAAAAACGAAGCCGACCATACACTCTTTGCGCATCCTCTTAGAGTCGCGGAGCTTAGAGTGGAAGTCATAAGAGGAGACAAAAGATTCAAACTGCCTACGGTCACCTTTTTCACGATACTCGGAAAAGATGGAAAACCGGCAATGCCGTGGGCAGCGGAGAGCGTACTGAAACAGAACCGCATAGAGGCTCATGAATCCAAAGTGATGAAGTTCGATTTCAGGGTTGAAAAGGGCGATACAGCGGAGGTGACGCTCGGATACCGCATTGTAAACCCGAAGGCAGCGAAAAAACTGGGTATCAAAGAGAGCGGCCTAACCGAGTTCAAAGTGCTCAAACAGAGACGTTTCGGTTTCTAACGGTCCCGCTTCAGCGCTGCAAAAAGGCCAGGAGCCTCTCTGTATAGAGCTTCGGCCTCTCTTTGAAGGCTTCGACATGCCCTACACCCTCAAACTCCGCTATCTCGGCTTTTGGGCAGATTCGGCGCAGCTTGCGCGGATGCTCTTTCGTAACGAGCATGTCGTCCGATTCGAAAATATACAGAATCTCGCTTCCGCACAGTTTTTCGCATCTTTGCCTGTTGTCGGCTCTTTTGAAATCTATACGGAAAAAGAGCGCAGCGATAAGTTTGACATACCCGTAAAAGAGGGGCGGAATATACCCCCGCCGCCAAAGCTCCCGCTTCGAGAGCATCTCGAAATCTATCCACGGCGCGTCGGCCACCACCTTCTCAAAACGCTTCGGGTCTCTCTCTTTCATCATCAAAGCGGTCACCGCACCCATCGAAAAGCCGTGAAGAGTCCATGAAAAGCTGCCGGTCGGGTCGATTTTGGCCAACCAGCCGGCCATATCTTCGCTCTCTTTTATGCCGAAATATATCCTATTTCCTTCGCTTTCGCCGTGAGCGCGCAGGTCGACCATCATGACACTGTAGCCCTCTTTGTAGTACCACTCGCCGAGGTCGAATATCCCGCTGCTGAAGCCGTTGCGGCTCCCGCCGTTTCCATGCAGCAGAAGCACCGCATTTTCGCCTCCCGCCGGAACAATCCATCCGCGCAGTGTCAGGCCGTCGGAGGTCAGATAGTTTATGTTCTCATACTCCGCGCCCCACTCTTTCGGGGTTCTTTGAACGGTTTCGGGGCTCCCATGCGTCTGTTTGTGAACGACCCATACAGGGTATAGAGCGATAATCACCAATAGAAATACGAAAATGTATGTCATACCACTACCCGCTCGATATAGGGGCTGAGCCGGGTCGTCACTTCGTAGCTTATTGTTCCGAGCTGCTTCGCGGCGACGGCCGCATCGTCGAATATGCAGATCGACTCGTCATCCCCCTCCACGCTGATGCTGTCCATCGAAACGCGCCCGACTATCCTCTTGCCGCAAGGGAGTGTGTAGGGGCTTCTTGGCCATCCGTCGCCGTAACCTATGTCGTAGCTTGAGACCACCGTCTTGTACCCGAACGACCCCTCGCCGCCGTATCCTACCCTCTCTCCCGCTTCGAGCTCTCTTGTAGCTATGCGGTCGGCCCACAAAGAGGCCACGGGTCTAAACTCTGGTACCTCGAACGAAGGCGGCATACGCAGGCATCCGTAGGCGGCTATCCCTACGCGTGCGATATCTTCGTCGAAGCTTCCGGTTCTAAAAAGGGCCGCCGAGTTGCAGCTGTGCCAGCGCACCCCGTCGATCCCCAGACGTAGAGCCTCCTCTCTGATCCGATCGAACCTCTTTTTCTGCCAGAAGAAATCGCTCCCCATCTCGTCGGCACTGCGGTAGTGGGTCATGACTCCTACAAGCTTGAGCCCCCTCGATGCGACCTTTTCGACAGCTTCGGCGAACCTTTCGGGCTCTATGCCGTTCCTGTGCATACCCGTATCTACCTTCAGCTCCACGGCGGCTCCTGCGGGAAGCTTCTCTATATCCAAGATCTGATTTACAGCCACCCTAATATTCGGCGCAGGGGATTCGTTCGGAGTGTCCGAAAGCACAAGTATCGTCTCGAAGAGATGTTCTATGGCCCCGGCTTCCGCAAGCCTGCGCACGACTGCATGGCGCACCCCGGCCTCATGAGCCAGTTTCGCCATTTGCAGAAGACCGTGGCCGTAGGCGTTGTCTTTGAGCACCAGCGCCACCTTGCGTATCGATTGAGTTTTCGCGGCTATTTGGCTAATATTGTGAAAAAAATTTCTGCTTGAGATGCGTATCTGTGACATACGGGCATTTTAGTCAAATATGCGTAAAAGGGAGGTAAAGTGAACTGGGTAGCGTGGGTGAAGGTCGTAGGGATGATCCTGACGGCGGCGTTTGTCATAGCGATGGTCTACAGGAGCGTGCGGGTCGTAAAAGATGAAGAAGATGACAAAGTGCACCTTCCCGACTGAGTGGGCGGAGCAGTCCGCGGTACTGATGGCCTTCCCCCACGGGGAAACCGACTGGGCGGACGATCTGAAAAAGGCGCTCACCCCGTTTGTGCGCATAGCGAGCACGATAGCCTCTTTCGAACCCCTCGTAATCGTCTGCGACGATAAGGAGAGGACAAAAGAGCTCTTCTGCTACACCCACAACATCACTTTCGTGCAGCTGCCGACAAACGATACATGGGCCAGGGACTTCGGCCCGATAACGGTATGCGAAAACGGCAGGCGCAAATTTTTGGACTTCACCTTCAACGCATGGGGCGGAAAGTTCGAAAGCGAACTCGACGATGCGGTGACATCGAGGCTGGTGGAGGCGGGGGTCCTGAAAGGGGAGTACGAAAAGGTCGACTTCGTTCTCGAAGGCGGCTCAGTAGAGAGCGACGGAAAAGGGACCCTGCTAACCACATCGAAATGCCTTCTGAACCCCAACAGGAACCCGGGTATGACGAAGGTCGAAATAGAGGAGTTTCTAAAGCGAAAACTCTGCATAGAGCGCATTTTGTGGCTCGATTTCGGAGAGCTCGAAGGCGACGATACCGACGCCCATATAGACACGCTTGCACGCTTCATAGACGAAGAGAGCATCGCATACGTCTCCTGTGACGACAGAGACGACCCGCACTACGAAGAGCTGAAGAGGATGGAGCAGCAGCTGAGAAGTTTTCGCACAAAGGGGGGCGACCCCTACCGCCTCGTTCCGCTTCCGATGCCCTCCGCCAAATATAAAGATGGCAGAAGGCTCCCCGCGACATACGCCAACTTTCTCGTTATAAACGGTGCCGTACTGCTGCCGGTCTACCGGGACGAAAAGGACGAAGAGGCGAAGCGGATCTTGAGAGAGAGCTTTCCGGGCAGGGAGATCGTACCGATCGACTGTCTGAAGCTTATAGAACAGGGGGGCAGCCTGCACTGCGTAACGATGCAGATTCCAAAGTGCCAAGCCGCGGCGGCGCAGACATAGTAGAGAGTCTCAGGAGATCTTCTTCTCCCACTCCAGGGCGCTTTTGCAGATCTTGGCCAGATCGTCGAACTTCGGCCTCCACCCCATCTTTTCACATATCTTCGCATTGTCAGAAACCAGAACGGCCGGATCGCCGGCGCGTCTGGGGGCGCTCTCTACCCTGAAATCCTCGCCGCTGACATCTTTCATAACCTCTATCACCTCTTTTACGCTGTACCCGTGGCCGTATCCGACGTTGAATATGTCGCTCTCGCTATTTTCGAGATAGTCCAGTGCCTCCAGGTGCGCATCGGCAAGGTCGTCCACATGAATATAGTCGCGGATGCCGGTTCCGTCGTGTGTGTCGAAATCCTCTCCGAAAATGTACATTTTGTCCCTCTTGCCGAGGGCCGTCTCGGCCGCTATCTTTATAAGATGTGTCGCATTTGGAAAGCTCTGCCCTATGCGCGGGGCTATTTCGCTTAGGGTTTCGGCGCCGTTCATGTCGGCCCCTGCTACGTTGAAATAGCGCAGGATCGCAAATTTGAACTCACTGTCGGCGGCCGCCGCATCTTTGATGACCGACTCGCTCATCAGCTTGCTCATGCCGTAGGGGTTTATGGGCGCCGTTTTCGTACTCTCTTTTACCGGAACCTCGTCGGGCTCGCCGTATACCGCCGCGGTGGAGGAGAAGATCATACGGTTTACGCCGTACTCGCTCAGAAGGCGGACGAGGTTCGTCGTGTTTACCGTATTGTTCATGTAGTACTTGAGCGGCTTCTCGACACTTTCGGGCACGACGATGCTTGCCGCGAAGTGGATGAGCGCATCGAACTTTTTGGCCTTGAAAACCCCCTCTATCATCGAGAAGTCGGCCAGATCGGCCTCTATGAAATCTATGCGCCCGCTCTGCGGAGAGATCGCCTCGAGCGCGTCGATCCTGCCCCTCGTTCCGGTGGAGAGGTTGTCTATGATCGTGATATCGGCATCGCTCTTTTCAAGCAGCTGCTTTGCGACATGGCTTCCGATATACCCGGCTCCGCCGGTAATTAGAATAGATTTGGGTCTCATCATATTAGGCTTTCTGCTTATTTTTTTATCTCGTTGTCACATAAATCCCGGGCTTAGCCCGTAGTTTGTATGACATTTTAGCCAAAAAGGGGTAAAATTCCGCCCATGGAGAATATGCACATCTACTTTCTGCTGGCCCTGATACTCTGCGAACTCTTCGAGAGCCGATGGCAGCAAGCCCCGACGATGGGCGGGATTTTGGAGAATATCTCGCGCTACTACCACAGAAACATATTCATCCTGTTCCTGATGCACCCGTCGTTCTACCTTGTGCTCTATATCTTCCTCTACTACGGCGGTCACGGTATCTGGCTCAGTATCGTCCTGGTCATGAAAGCGGCGGACATAGTCTCGAAGCTATGGATGGTAAAAGAGCTCGAAAAGGGAAGACTTTCACCCGAGTTTCGCGCAATGCTCTCGATGCCTGTTCCCCACTGGATGCCGTGGATCAACGTTGTCATCTACCCCGCTCTGGTTGCTCTCTCTTTCATGAATTGACCGCCTCTGCTTACAGCCGGTACCCCAATCATATTTACACATATTCTATCTGATACAGTATTATTTATTTGCTTTTTTACGATTTTTCATTATAATTTGGCTCTATTTTAACACAAAGGTAGCAGTATGAAACTACTTATAATGACAATGCTTTCGGCAGCGACCCTCTTCGCAGCCGTAGACATCAACAGCGCAACAGCCGAAGAGCTCCAGGGCGTAAAAGGAATAGGCGAGAAAAAAGCAAAGCAGATCGTCGCTTACAGAGCGAAAAACAGCTGTTTTCAGAGCCTGCAGGATCTTACAAAGATAAAAGGAATAGGACCAAAAAGTCTGAAAAAACTGGCCCCGCAACTCAAGGTCGGCCCCTGTAAAAAGAGGTAGC
Organism: Hydrogenimonas sp.; assembly: GCA_015490295.1. GTDB lineage: Bacteria > Campylobacterota > Campylobacteria > Campylobacterales > Hydrogenimonadaceae > Hydrogenimonas. The sequence goes on from WFYC01000013.1 coordinate 13,885, forward strand.
TATCTTTGCCCCCGGCAGTGGGGGGCAACCGCTTCGACAAAAACAAACTACACGGGGCACCTCTCTCCTTGGGTATAATATTGGAAATCGAAAATGAGGAGAATCCGGTGACGACCGAGGAGCTTTTAAAGCAGTTAAAGAGTCTCAAAAATGAGCTTCGCAACAGATTCGGTATTGAAGAGATCGCTCTTTTCGGCTCTTATGCTCGCAAAGAGGCCACTCCGCATAGCGATGTCGACCTGGTGATACTCAAAATCGAAAAAAAAGAGTTTTCAAAAAGAGTACAAGCCATCGAATATCTGGAGCATAAATTACACAAAAAAATCGATTTGGGCTATTACGACTCGATGCGCTCATTCATAAAAAAGAGGATCGAGAAAGACCTGATCTATGTCTAATCGGCAAATCGAGTTTTTGTGTTCGATATTTTTGTCGCTATTTTGAAAATAGAGCATACCACTTCGAAATTTGAAAATCCGCAAGATTTGCTGCACAGCTATACGGACTGGGACAGTGTAATCTGAGAGTTTGAAATAATAGGAGAGGCAAGCAAATATTTGCTGAACGAAAATATTTTAAAAAACGAGTACAGAGTTGTAGTGGATTTTAGAAATGTCATCATTCATGAATATTTCGGTATCGACAACGTAGAGGTCTGGGGAATCATTCAAAACAACCTAAAGAGTTTTCATAAAGTCGTTCTCGATATTATCGATAGTATCGAAAAAGATTTAAAAACCGAGCTCATCGATGCTTTTATCGAAGATAATCATTATCTGGATTTTGTAGTAAAAGAGTTGAGTTTATTGAGAAACAGATGATTTTGAAGGTTGCGAACTGATAAAAAAGCATAAAAAGGCCCCGCAGTTAAAGGTAGGCCCCTGCAAGAAGAGATAACTATCTTTGGCCCCTTCACAACGAGGGGGTTCGCTCACCACTCTTCTCTTCCATTGACCGATTTATAGTTCTATCACTTTTTAAGCATAAATGATGTATTATCCGTTTTATTTCATCAAACGGTAACAAAGGCAAATCTATTATGGATAATAAGGTCGCACTCATCACCGGTATCACCGGGCAAGACGGCTCGTACCTGGCAGAGTTTCTTCTTAAGAAAGGTTACATAGTTCACGGTATAAAGCGGAGGGCTTCACTGTTCAATACCGACAGGATAGACCATCTCTATCAGGACCCGCATGTCGAAAACAGAAACTTCATCCTGCACTACGGCGATATGACCGACTCCATGAACCTCACCAGAATCATACAGGAGGTTCAACCCGACGAGATCTACAACCTGGCCGCCATGAGTCACGTGGCTGTAAGCTTCGAAGAGCCCGAATATGTCGCAAATGCCGACGGCACCGGCACACTGCGCATTCTCGAAGCGGTGCGCCTGCTGGGGCTGGAGAAAAAGACCAGAATTTACCAGGCATCTACTTCTGAACTGTACGGCAAAGTACAGGAGATTCCCCAGACCGAAAAGACACCGTTCTATCCGCGTTCTCCGTATGCGGTGGCGAAGATGTACGCATTCTGGATAACCGTCAACTACCGGGAAGCTTACGACATGTTCGCCTGCAACGGTATCCTCTTCAACCATGAGTCTCCGGTGAGAGGCGAAACGTTCGTTACACGCAAGATCACCCGCGCGGCTTCCAAAATCGTGCTCGGCCTGCAGGAGAAGCTCTATCTTGGAAATCTCGACGCCAAAAGAGACTGGGGCCATGCAAAAGACTATGTTCGAATGATGTGGATGATTTTACAGGCGGACGAACCAGAAGATTGGGTAATCGCTACCGGCAAAACAACTTCGGTAAGAGATTTCGTAAAGATGGCTTTCGGTTACTGCGGTATCGAGCTTGCATTCAAAGGAAGCGGTGTGGACGAAAAGGGTTATATCGACTCCATAGACGAAAAAACCTTCAAAGAGAAAACCAAAAGTAATCTTGATCCAAAAAGCCTTATCGGCAAAGAAGTAATTGTCGTGGATCCGAGATATTTCAGGCCGACAGAGGTAGATATTCTTATTGGTGACCCCACCAAAGCCAAAGAGAAGCTCGGCTGGGAGCCGGAGTACTCTTTAAATGAACTTGTAGACGAGATGATGCAGAGCGATCTGAACCTGATGAAGAAAGATGAGTACCTCAAAGCAGGCGGCTACACTATCATGAACTATTTCGAGTAGGAAGAGCTATACTAGTTTAGTCACTTTTTTCGATATTTAAAAGGAATTTTTTTGCAAAAACTGTTAGTTACAGGTTCTACCGGAATGGTAGGAAGAAACATTGTAGAGTACGCTGATACAAAAAACTATATCCTTTTAACTCCGACAAGCAAGGAGATGGATCTGCTAAACCCGGATTCAGTTCAAAATTATCTTGATAAAACCGTGCCGGATATTGTAGTTCATTGCGCTGGTATAGTAGGTGGTATTCAGGCGAATATTGCCAACCCAGTCAAATTCCTTGTCGACAATATCCAAATGGGTATTAACATTATCACCCTTGCAAGACAGACCGGAATACAGAAACTTATCAATATGAGTAGCTCATGCATGTATCCGAGGGAGGCGAAAAATCCCCTGTCCGAAGACCTTATACTCAAAGGGGAGCTTGAGCCAACAAATGAGGGCTATGCCATAGCCAAAATCTCATCTACAAGGTTGTGTGAATATATTTCAAAAGAAGATCCGGATTATCATTATAAAACCGTTATTCCATGCAACCTATACGGCAAATATGACAAATTTGACCCTGAAAAGTCCCACATGATTCCGTCTGTCATCAAAAAATTACACGATGCAAAGACAAACGGGCACAAAGAGGTTATGATATGGGGCGATGGGGAAGCAAGGCGGGAATTTATGTATGCCGAAGATCTGGCCGACTTCATCTTTTATGCTCTCGACAATTTTGAAAGAATGCCTCAAAACATCAATGTCGGTCTCGGGCATGACTATACTATAAACGAATACTACAAAATCACTGCTGATGTCATTGGGTACAAAGGAACTTTCAAACATGACCTTTCAAAGCCTGTCGGCATGAGACAGAAACTGATCGATGATACAAAACTAAGAGAGTTCGGTTGGAGTTACAAGACTACGCTAAAAGATGGAATTAAAAAAACATATGAATACTTTTTGAATGAGGTAGCCAAATGAGATACCCCCTTGCAACTTCCACATGGGATGAAACAGAGATTGAAGCAATAGAGTCAGTTATAAAAAGAGATATGTACACTATGGGTGAGAGTGTTGCGGAGTTTGAAAAAAATTTTGCCGAGTTCATAGACAGAAAATATTGTGTTATGGTCAGTTCAGGTTCGGCGGCAAACTTAATTGCTACCGCTTCATTATTTTATACCAAAAAACCAAAACTTCAAAGGGGAGATGAAGTAATTGTCCCGGCAGTTTCATGGTCTACAACATATTTTCCCCTTCAACAGTATGGGCTGAAACTGAAATTTGTAGATATCGACCTTGATACACTCAATTATGACCTTGATGCGTTGGAAGCAGCAATCACTCCAAAAACGAAAATGATAATGGTAGTCAACCTGCTTGGAAACCCCAACGATTTTGATGCAATAGAAAAGATGATACAGGATAAGGATATATTCTTACTCGAAGACAATTGCGAATCAATGGGGGCCATTTATAAAGGTAGGCAGACGGGAACCTTCGGCTTAATGGGAACTTTTTCAACTTTTTTCTCCCACCATATGGCGACGATGGAGGGCGGTTTCGTAAGTACCGATGATGAAGAGCTGTATCATATTCTGCTGTCAATGAGGGCACATGGATGGACAAGAAACCTGCCGAAAAACAATATGGTAGCAGATAAAAGCGATGACTGGTTTGAAGAGTCTTTCAGATTCGTTCTACCAGGATACAATGTTAGACCCGTAGAGATGAGTGGGGCGATCGGAATAGAACAGTTAAAAAAGCTTCCTGGCTTTCTGGAACAAAGAAGAAAGAACGCCGAAGTCTTCAAAGCCCTTTTTCAAAATCATAGTGAGTTCAAAATACAAAAAGAGATCGGAAACAGCTCCTGGTTTGGATTTTCTCTTATAATAAAACCTTCTTCCGTACTGAAAAGAAAAGATATTGTGGCAAAACTCAAAGAAAGTGAAATAGATTGCAGACCTATAGTAACAGGTAACTTTACAAGAAACGAAGTTATGCAATACTTTGACTATGAGATAGCGGGGGAGTTGAAAAATGCCGACTATCTTCATGAAAACGGATTTTTTGTAGGAAATAGCCAGGAAGATCTGAGCGAACAGATACACTTTCTTTACGAGACTCTTGAAAAAGTATAGATTTCAGTCTAAGCCCAAACTATTCATGAAAAAAAATGCATATCAAGTTAGAATGAAAAAATTGCTATCAACAATTGCAGCAAAAAAGCTTTTTGAATGGTTATAAACAAAGATATTCTTGTTCTATCTGTCGCAAAAATGCTACAAGTGGGCATTGCTCTCGTTTCAATAAAAATATTGACAGAGCTTTTGAGCAAAGATGAAGTCGGTAACTACTACCTGCTACTAACACTTTTGACCCTTTTTAATTTCGCTTTTTTAAACCCCATAGGACAATACTACTCGAGACAGATAATACGTTGGCAGCAATCAGGGAACCTACATAATGCAACATTTGTCTTGATGCTGCTTAGAGTTTTACTAATTTTTTCCGCTGTTTTAACAGCCTATTTCATCTATACCTTTTTCGACTATGGAAAGTACTACTCCAAGACAGAGTTTCTCATTTTTATTTTTATATCACTGATAGCGGGAACACATGGAGTTTTATTAAGCGCTATAAACCTGCTTGGAGATAGGTTTCAGTTTGCAAGATTTCTGATATTTACATTGATCACATCACTCACACTTGCCGTTTTGATTACCTTTTACATTGACAGAAGCGCTATGGGATGGCTATACGGCTTTGCGGTGGCACAGATTCTTTTTTTATATCCCCTATATAGACGAATCGTATTTAATCAGCCGCTAGACAAAAAAAAGATCATATCCGTTTTTCAACCTGAATTTATAAAAAAGATTGCCCTTTTTGCGATCCCGATCTCTTTGACTCTTTTTTTGCAGTGGGGGCAGAGCACAGCATACAGGTTTATCGTCGAATCCAAATACTCTTTGGAAGCAGTTGCGCTAATAGGTGTCGGGATTGCGGTAGCTACTGCAATATTTGGAGCCGTAGAGAGCCTGGCGACACAGTTTTACAATCCGATATATTTAAGAAAAATAACCAATGCCTCCAAAGAGAAGAGAATCATGGCATGGAACGAAATGGCTGGTTTTCTGATACCGATCTATCTACTTCTAACGGTTTTTGTAATATCGCTATCGCCACATCTTATAAAACTGCTTGTCTCAGATAAATTTGCGGAAGCGTTTGTATATACACTCTTTGGGGCTGCTATTGAGTTATTCAGAGTACTTACCAACACTGTCTATCTGGTTTCGCAGTCCGAAATAGATACAAGATTGACAATTCTTCCATATGCCGCAGGCTTCATTCTAACACTTACAATTTTATCCACAACAGATTTTTCACATATGCTCTGGATGGTGCCTGTAGTACTCTCAGCAACACAGGCTCTAATATTTTCACTTATGTATATC
>WFYC01000014.1 GCA_015490295.1 Hydrogenimonas sp.
ATCTGATATTCTCTTTTGAAAAAGCCATCTTCATCCTTTCATTGGGTTGAATAGCATGGAAAACTAAAGCCTAATCTTAAATCGGCATTTTAGTATAAAAAAAACAATAAGTAAAATAAAATATATATGATATAATAATAAAAATAACTGAGAACAGAGGGGGCGTCGTGAAAATTTCAATTCGCCAGATGGAGATATTCCTTGAGGTCGCAAAGGTCGGACATCTTACCAAGGTTGCCGAAAAGCTGGGGCTCAGCCAGTCAGCGGTCTCTATGTCCATAAAAGAGCTGGAAAACATCATCGGCTACAAACTCTTCGACAGAATCAATAAAAAGCTTGCACTTAACGAAAAGGGGCGCGCTTTTGCGGATGCGATAGCTCCTCTGGTATCCAAGCTAGAAGATATAGAAGAGGAGTTCAAAAACGACGAGAACAGCGGTGAACTTCTGATAGGAGTCAGCACGACGATCGCCGACTATCTGATTCCGCCCATCATCTGCGACTATATGAAATCCTATCCCAACGTAAAGGTGAAGCTGAAGGTGGGCAACACCAGGGATATAGTGCGAATGATCGAAGCCGGAGATGTCGACATAGGGTTCGTCGAGGGAAATGTCGATTCGACGGCTATCAAGCAGGAGATCGTCGGACTTGACGAATTGATAGTGGTTACGGGAAACGAAAACTACTCCGACGGCGAAAAGGAGTATTTTATAGATACGCTGCTGGAAAAACCGTGGATACTGCGCGAAGAGGGGTCGGGAACGCGCGAAGTATTTCTGACACATCTTGGAGATATGGCGGCTCAGGTAAACCTATTTCTGGAGCTCGGGCACCCGGAATCTATCAAAAATATGCTGATTCAGAGCAGAAGCTGCTTCAGCTGCCTGCCGCGCGTGAGTGTTCTGAAGGAGCTGGAGCGCAAAGAGCTTTACGAGGTGAAGATAAAAAATATGAAGTTCGAGCGCCACTTCCTTCTGATCTACCACAAAGACAAGTACAAAACGACACTGCTCAATAAGTTTATCTACTTCATCAGGATGCAGTTAGGAAAGATTCTTCAGCGCTGATTCGTACTCTTCGGGTCTGTTTATATTGAAAAACGGATCGTCGAAAGGGAACTTTACGTATAGGGTTTTCGACATCTTCAGGATGTCGGTGAGGCGGTAGTTGCCCTCGTCCGCCGCTTTCTGCACGGCACTCAGTATGGATCGGTCGTAAAGGCCGCACATCGGGTGGACCCCTCCCGGGCTTTCCGCCACAACCGCATCGTATCTGCTGCTTTTGACCGCCTCTACGATCTTCTCTATCTCTTCCACCCCTACAAACGGGGTATCTACACTGAGAACGAAAACCGTATCGTCCGCAAGAGTCTCGAATATCCTGATTAGCCCCGCGGAGGGGGCGTAAACGTTAAGATCCGGGTTGTCGAGTATAACCGGAGCTTCGAAAGGAAACTTCTCCCTTTTCGCACTTAGGTAAACGGTGTCGAAGTATGGTTTGAGGCGGCGGTACTGAAACTCTGCGAGTGTCGAAAAGCCGCAAAAGGGCAGGAGCGCCTTGTCTTTGCCCATGCGCGAGCTCCTGCCTCCTGCAAAAATTACGCATGGAATTTCCAAATCTCTCATGGCTAAAGATTCAATACCGCGTTGAGAGAGCTTTCGAAGTGCTCTTCGTCGAAACCGTACTCCTCTACGAGAGTGTAGGCTCTTTTGATATTCTCATCCTCTATTTTGCCGTCTGCCCCGACAAGGGTTTTTGCGACATTCAAAAAGCGTGCCCCTTTTGCGGTCTCTTCATCTGCAGCATCTTCAGGGGAGGTTGCGAACCTTACAAGATGCACGAGATCCGAGGAGAAGTGCCACTTATGAAAGAGTGTGGCGGCTACGTCGCTGCTGCGGCTGCCGCATACCTGCATCTCGGCCTCTTCGGAACCGCCCTCTTTCAGGATTTTCGAAAAAATGTCTCTCTGGCCACTGTTTTGAAGATAGTGGCTTATTACAACCTGCCCGATATCGGATAAAAAGGCGGCCAGCCCTACGCTGCCCAGAAGCGAACGCTCGGCTTTTGAGAGCCACCTGTTCAAAAGAGCGCTGACGAGCTCCACTCTTTTGGAGTACTCCACGGCAGAGATGCCGTAGGGTGAGACATCTACCGGTACCGTAGAGGTTGCCGCAATATGGATGGCGAAGTTTCTTACCGTATCTTTGCCAAGCAGCGATACCGCCTGCTGTATATTTGTAACTTCCCTGCTAAGTCCGTAAAGGGGGGAGTTTGCCAGCTTCAGTATATTTGCCGCCATTGCAGGGTCGCCCTCTATCGCTTTTGCCATATCGGCAACGGAACTCTCTTTGTCCGAGTAGATCCTCTCTATCGTCCCGATAGACTCCGGAAGCGTCGGAATATGCTCTATCTGCTCAATAAGCTCTTTTCTCATTGTTCAGCCTTTGTTGGTATAGGTGAAAATTTCACGTATTAGATGTAGTATCGGATGGACGACGTATTTTTTGAGCCCATGTCTATTGCTGCGATACAGATTTTATCGAACCGTTTGGCCTGTGATGATGAAGCGGGAGCGGCGAAAAACGCCGCCGAGAGAGTTGCTAACCTAAGGTTCTGGGGTCAACGATCTTTCCGGCTATCGCGGATGCCGCGGCGACCGCGGAGTTTGCAAGATATATTTCGCTGCTTCTGGCGCCCATGCGGCCTACGAAGTTTCGGTTTGTCGTGCTTATGCAGCGCTCGTTGTCGCCCAAAATACCCATATATCCTCCGAGGCACGCTCCGCACGTAGGGTTCGAAACCACTGCTCCGGCATCGATGAGGATGTCGATGTAGCCCGCTTTTTCGGCGGCTTTGAGGATCTTCTGGGTTGCGGGTGTCACGATCATCCTGGTGTGGCGCGCCACCCTTTTGCCCTTCACGATCTGCGCTGCTATCTTGATATCGCTGAGCCGCCCGTTGGTGCAGCTTCCTATAAAGACCTGATCCACCTTCAGGTTGTCGGCCGCGGCTTGCGACACCGGCTTTCCGTTGCTCGGAAGGTGCGGATAGGCGACGACCGGCTCCAGGTTGGAGACATCTATCTCGATGACCAGGCAGTAGTTCGCACCCTCGTCGGAGTAGTGGAACTTCGGTTCTCTAGCGAGCTCCTTGTCTGCGAGGAACTCTTTCGTTATATCGTCACAGGCGATTATGCCGCTTTTGGCGCCCGCCTCTATAGCCATGTTGCAGAGGCTGAAGCGGTCGTCCATCCCGAGGTGCTCTATAGTGTCACCCGTAAATTCGAGAGCCTTGTAGAGGGCGCCGTCGACTCCGATCATGCGAATCAGCTCCAGAATGAGATCTTTGCCGTAGATATGCTCGCCCGGCTTTCCGCTGAAAACCACTTTTATCGTTTCGGGTACCTTGAACCAGTTTCCGCCGGTAATCATCGCAAATGCGAGATCCGTGGAACCCATGCCGGTGCTGAAGGCTCCGAGCGCACCGTGGGTGCATGTGTGGCTGTCGGCCCCGATTATGACGTCGCCGGGGATGACGAGCCCCTTTTCGGGCAGAAGGGCGTGCTCGATTCCCATATCCTTCTCGTCAAAAAAGTGTTTCAGGTTGTGCTTGTAGGCGAACTCCCGGCTAATCTTGGCCTGGTTCGCGCTGGCTATATCTTTCGCCGGTATGAAGTGGTCCATGACGATAGAGAAGCCGTCCGGGTTGGCGAGCTTTTCGGCACCGCTCTCTTCGAACGCCCTTATGGAGATGGGTGTGGTTATGTCGTTTCCGATGACCATATCGATAGGAGAGCGCACGATCTCGCCCGCGCTCACCTCTTTGCCGACATGTTCGCTGAATATCTTCTCGGTTATAGTCTGCCGCATAAAAATCCTTCGCAGGTTATGGTAATAGTTGGGCGATTATATCGAATTGGGACAAATAATCTGCTAAAATTGGGTAACTTGTTGATCACCGATTTTACGCGGAAAGCGTAAAATCGTCTCGAAATCTGAGATTTCGAAGCTTCAGGGGGTTGTAGGGCCGGCCAGACCCTGCCAAATTGCGGGCTTGGCCCGGAATTTGCGTAACATCAATTGATTAGGCGGCGGTAAATGAGATATTTTGAGCTTGAGGCTGTGGCGGAGTATATAG
>WFYC01000015.1 GCA_015490295.1 Hydrogenimonas sp.
CAGCATGTAGAGAGGTGTCCGAGTGGCTTAAGGAGCACGCTTGGAAAGCGTGTGTGGGGCAACTCACCGAGGGTTCGAATCCCTTCCTCTCTGCCATTTAGACAGAAGCGTTCAGTCCGTCGAGGCGGGTTGAACGCTCCTCTTCAGACCTGTGCAACGGCGCGGCAGGACACCGGGTCAGGACGGGAACGTAGCAGCCCACCCTGCCCCGTCGGGTGCCGCAGTAATCTGGAGGGGAGTCTTCCCTACATATTCCTTACATCCAGAAAAGTTCCGCTATCATACTCTTTTGCCTTTTCAAACGCATCGACGATCCTTTTTGCCGCATCTTCCGGTTTTTGAATCGGTCCCTCTTTCAGCCTTTTTGCTGACGGATACTTTTTCGCATCGACCTCTTCTGTAATTTGTCTGACCATCGCGGTATCGACAACACCGGGTGCAAGCGCGCTTATATGGGTATCGGGCATTTCGCGGGAGTATAGCCTAAGCAGCATGTTCAGAGCCGATTTGGATAGAGAGTAGCCTCCCCAGCCTCTGCTGGCGTTTACCGCTGCACCGGAGGAGATTCCTACGATTTGATCCATTTTTATGGAGAGTCCATTTAGGGAATCGATAACTATTTTGTTTGCCCAGACATTTACTCTCATGATCTCCTCGATTTCATAAATGTATGTATCCGCCATATCTTTAATATCTCCGAGCACCCCTGCGTTGAGCACGACCGTATCTATATGCTCTTCATCTTTCAGGAATCGCTGAAGTTTTGGTGCCACTGTTTCGAGCGCTTTAAGGTCAATGCTAAGATAGCTGAACCTCTCGTGTTCGATTGCTGACAGGCTCTTTTTTCCTATACCGTATACGTATGCCCCGTTTTGCAGGTAGTGTTCGGCAAGGGCTCTGCCTATGCCGGAGTTCGTCCCTGTTATAAATATCTTTTTCATAAATTCTCTCCTCTCTTTTGATAACTGATTTTACGCAAAAAGCGTAAAATCATCTAGAAATCTGAGATTTCGAAGCTTTAGGGGGTTGTAGGGCCGCACAGGCCCTGCCAAATTACAGGCTTTGCCTGGAATTTGCGCACCATCAGTTAATAAAAAGATTGTATCAAAATTAAAATTAAGATGCCTTCTATACATAATTTTTAGGAAATCTAGTAAACTAACTTGACAAGTATACTGTCAAGTTGTTATAATACTATAAATTAATGAAAAAGGAGGCCAAAATGTTGATTACAAGATTCGACCCTTTCTCTGAAATCAGAGAGCTCGAAAAGAGGCTCCTTGGAGCGGTAGAGGTTCCGACAAAAGCAGAAAAAGAGGTGGTGAACGCATTTGTTCCTACCGTCAATACACGCGAAGATGAAAACGCCTATGTTGTCGAAATTGACCTGCCGGGTGTGAAAAAAGAGGATATCAAGGTCAATATCGATCAGGAGAAAAGAACGCTTACCGTCTCCGGGGAGCGAAAGTTCAAAGAAGAGGTCAAAAAAGAGGACTACTACAAAATCGAGTCCAGTTACGGCAAATTTTTGCGAACCTTCTCCCTTCCTGAAAACGTGGATGCTGAAAACATCGACGCCAAAACGGAAGTCGGGGTTCTGCATATTACACTGCCGAAGGTTAAAAAAGAGGAGAAAGAGGTCAAGGAGATCCCTGTAAAATAAGCTAAGAGGTCCTTAGACCTCTTAGCATACTCTTTTCAATTTTCTTCAAGTCCCCCTATGTTATAAATCTCCTAAACTGTAATTAGGAGACTCTTCATGAGCGATATACTCAAAATAGGAAATTATGAATTTACGAGCCGTCTTATTGTCGGCAGCGGAAAGTACCCCAATTTTCAGACCACGAAAGATGCCACGCTCGCAAGCGGTGCGGAGATGATAACGGTCGCAGTGCGCCGCGTGAACATCACCAACCCTGACGAAGAGAATCTTATGGACTATTTCAAGGATACCGACGTCAAGTTTCTACCCAACAGTGCAGGGTGTACAACCGCAGAGGATGCGATTACGCTCTTTCGACTCACCCGAGAAGCGACCGGGATCGACCTGATCAAGCTCGAAGTTATCGGAGATACCCAAAAGACGCTCTATCCGGATGTGATCGAGACGATAAAAGCGTGTGAAGTGCTCTCCAAAGAGGGCTTTACGGTAATGGCCTATACGAACGACGATCCGATAATAGCAAAGAGGCTCGAAGATGCCGGTGCCGCAGCCGTCATGCCTCTTGCGGCGCCTATAGGAAGCGGGCTTGGTGTGCAAAACAGGTATAATGTGGTATTCGTTCGTGAAGCTGTAGATGTACCGGTTATCGTAGATGCCGGAATAGGGCAGGCGAGCGATGCCGCGGCTGCTATGGAGTTGGGAGCCGATGCGGTTTTGACGAATACGGCTATAGCCCAGGCAAAAGAGCCGATAGTCATGGCCGAAGCGATGAAGCATGCGGTTATTGCCGGACGCATGAGTTATCTTGCCGGACGTATTCCCAAGCGGCCATATGCAACGGCTTCAAGCCCGGTTGACGGGATGATACAGTTTTAAAGTTCCGCAAAAAAAAGGACAAGCTATGCATTTCAATGGATTGAATGAGCAACGTACGTTTCAGGGATGGATCGAAAAGAGTTACGCAAAAGGTTGCGTGGATAGGGAGCTATATCGTCTGAAGCGTTACGGAAGTCAGGTTACAATAGGTATGATTCGCTGTGAAGATCCGAAATTTGAAGAGAAGTTCTATATTCACAGCCGCAGGACCGATGAGCTGGTTCCGCTTGCCAAACAGCACTTTCTGCTGCTTTTGGGCCATACAGAGGTTTCCGGAGCGATAAAGGCGGCCGAAAACCTTATGCTCTATATGGATTCTCAGGAAGATAAAGAGCGTATAGCCCTGACCCAGCTTAAAGAGGAAGATGATCTCGAAGGTGCGATCAAGAGGCTTTTGATGCTTTTTGTTATGGCGAGCCGCAGTGATGAGAGGATCGTGGACGACTCCTCTCTTCTCTATTGAAGTCCGCCTAAATTTTCAGAATGCCCATCATGTTCAGCATCATGAATATTAGCGCTACAGGCGCTATATAGCGGATGCTGAAACGCCATACGGCGAAATATCGGTCTCCCATCTCATGCTCCAGGGCGGAGCGGACCCTCTCTTTTTGGAGTACATACCCGACAAAAAGAGCTATCAAAAGACCGCCCAGAGGCAGCAGAATCGAGTCGGTGGTATACTCCAGGATGTCAAATAGCGGCTTGCCGCCTATCGAAAAGAGATCTCCCCACGCTTTTGTGTAGCTAAGAAGAGCGCCGACCCCCACAATATAGTATGCAAATCCAGATATAGCCACCGCTTTCAGGCGTGTAGTGTCGAATCGGTCGATTATGTACTGGACGACAGGCTCTACAAGCGATACTGCAGAGGTGAGCCCGGCAAATGAGAGCGCTAAAAAGAAAAGAAGAGCCAGAAAAGTTCCGAGCTGGTCAAAATTCGAAAGAACTACCGGCAGCGATATGAAAACCAGTCCCGGCCCTTGTGCAGCCGGTGCACCCTCCTGAAAAAGGAATGTATATATGACGAGCCCGGCGACAAGTGCTATGAGTGTATCCATGAATGTTACAATGAGTGCCGTTTGGGTTATGCTCGTGTTTTTGGGCAGCGATGAGGCGTAGGTCATTATTGCCCCCATCCCGAGGGAGAGGGTAAAGAACGAGTGGCCGACCGCACGCACAATGGCTTCCGAGTTCAGTTTGCTCCAGTCCGGTTCGAACATGAAAGAGAAGGCTTTGGAGAATCCGTCGAGATTGAATGCGTAGATCAGCATACCGAAAAGTATGATCATGAGTGCAGGCATGAGGATGAGGTTTATCTTCTCTATACCCCTTTTGATGCCGCGGTATACTACATAGGTGACTATCAAGGTCGCCACGGTATGCCAGAAAATCTGTATTCCCGCTTCGTTGGCCACGAGGTTGTCGAAAGTGATCTTTGCGGCGTCGGTAGATGTCGGCAGGCCGTTAAGAAGTTTGAAAAGGTAGTAGAATATCCACCCTATGACCACGGAGTAGAAGGTCATTATTATCAGGCCGTTGAATCCCATGAATCCGGCATATTTCCACCCTTTTTTATCAGGCGGGGCAAGCCGTTCGAAGCTGCCTACCGTGTCGCGCCGTCCGAGGGCGCCTATAAGCATTTCGGCAACCATAACAGAAAAGCCGATGAAGGTTATGGTGATGAGATAGATAAGCACAAAAGCCCCGCCGCCGTACTCTCCGGTCATGTAGGGGAATTTCCAGATGTTGCCCAATCCTACGGCGGAACCTGCCGCCGCCATAATGAAGCCTATCCGACTAAACTGTGCAATTTTCATTCTTCAACCTCGGATTTTCAGAAAAATTTTGATGGATTATACCATTTTGTTGACATGCAAAGCCATTTTTACTATAATTGCAGTCCACTTTTTGTCGGGGTGTAGCGCAGCCTGGTTAGCGTACCTGGTTTGGGACCAGGGGGTCGGAGGTTCAAATCCTCTCACCCCGACCACGTGGCACGCTTCTCAGGCAGAGCGGATGGTGGGTGTAGCTCAGTTGGTTAGAGCACCAGTTTGTGGCACTGGGGGTCGTGGGTTCGATTCCCATCACCCACCCCATACGCCGAATCATCCCATAAAAATGTAATTGATACCGTTGATGAGATGATAAAGTAGATGATATTTGTGCGCCCGTAGCTCAATTGGATAGAGCGACGGACTTCGGATCCGTAGGCTGGGGGTTCGACTCCTCCCGGGCGCGCCAGCTACGGATATGCGCCCATAGCTCAGCTGGATAGAGCAACGGCCTTCTAAGCCGTAGGTCTCAGGTTCGAATCCTGATGGGCGTACCATAAAACGATAAATGTATGAAGTTCATTTATCTATGCTGGCCGCTCAGGCTCTCAATGTCGGAGAGACGTTAAACACCAAGATGCGCGGACGTGGTGGAATTGGTAGACACGCCAGACTTAGGATCTGGTGCCGCAAGGTGTGGAGGTTCAAGTCCTCTCGTCCGCACCACTTATACTTTCGCCCATTCAACCCATAAGTGCAATCAAGCCGACATTTTATCCAACTCCCTGAGCATCTTCGAAAAGAAGACTTCGTAGGGCGTTTTGTATCCCAGGACTTTTCGTGGTCTGTGATTGAGTCTGTTCTGAATCATGGCGACCTCTTTGTGTGAGAGTGAGGTAAATTCTCTCTCCTTGGGCAGATACTGCCGAATCAGTCCGTTGGTGTGTTCGTTCAGTCCCCTCTCCCAGGAGTGGTACGGATTGGCGAAATAGAAACCTGCTTCCAGTTTTTCGGCAATGATTTCATGGAAAGCGA
>WFYC01000016.1 GCA_015490295.1 Hydrogenimonas sp.
GGTTACGGCCGATCAGAGCGGGGTATGGAGCCTCGACTATACGTCCCACACACTTAGAGACGGCGACTACACCCTTACGGCCGTAGCTACCGACAGTGCCGGGAACAGCGCTGCGGCGCAGCAGAGTATCACTGTAGATACGCAGGCTCCGGCACTGAACGACCAAACTTTCAGTTACAGTGAGAACCAGGGTGCCGATTCGATAGTCGCTACAATGCCGCAAAATGGCGATATCGTCGGCTATAGGTTCTCTAACGGTACGCAGATATACGATGACGGCTACTTCACGATCGACGACAGCGGAAACATAAGGATCACCCAGGCCGGTGCGGCGGCTTCCGCCAACGATTACGAGAGCGCACCGAATATCCACACATACGAGATAGTAGGTTACGACAGCGCCGGAAACGGCAGCAGGGCGACAGTTACACTCAGCGAAACGGATCTGAACGAGGCGCCGACAGCGAATCCGGATATATACAATAATATTGTGGAGGGCTCACTCTTTGCCGGCAATCTCGTCTCCAACGACAGCGATCCTGAAAACGCCGCGCTGAGTGTGGCCCAGGTAGCATCCGATTCGAACGGGACGGGAGCGCAGAGTGTAAACGGGCAGATATCTTTTACCACAGCTCTCGGCGGCACGGTTGTAGTGAACCAGGACGGTACATTCACATATACCGCGCCGGTGCTCGACAACAGCTCTTCGGATACTATGCAGGATTTCATCTATTACCGCGCAAGCGACGGAACAAACGAGTCCGGCTGGACCAAAGTGACCTTCAACGTTCAAGATACGGCTCCGACCGCGGTATCCGACCACGACAGCATAGGGTTCGGGTCGATCGCCGAAGGTAACGTGATTACAGGAGCCGGAGGAGTAAATGCCGATATACTCGGCAAAGATGAGACCAAGCTTTCAGCCGTGATCTACAACGGTGTAAGGTACACTCCAGATTCGAACGGCGAAATCGTCGTGACCACTCCGAACGGAAAGCTTACAATATCGGAAGACGGAAGCTATAGTTATGACTCCGCGTATGCGGCCGGCAGCGTAAGGGGAACCGATCAGGCCGACTGGGACAAGGCGGGAGTAGGATATTACGGTTTCAGGTCCGGCAGCGATCCGTTCGGTTCGTCCAATCAGCAGCTGGATCTGTCGCAGCTCGACCAGAACACAAAGAGCAATGTAAACTTCGACAACGCCTACGGCCTCGGCGTCTGGGGTGCGACATACAGAGGGGCCGCCGACGACAAGGTGGATGCGAACGAGTATATCGTGTTCGACCTTGGAGGAAAAGCCAGCGATGCAAGGGTTTACATATCCAACTTCGGTGACTATGAAGATCTTGAGTGGTATGCCTACAATGAGGTCGGAGAGCTTGTTGGAAGCGGAGCGAAAAGCGGCGACGGCGACGATATTGTGAATATCAGTGCGAACAGGACCCCCGCCAGCGGCTCCTCGTTTATCGAATATATAGTTATAGACCCCTCTCCGAACGACGAGATAAGGATATCGGGCATAACATACGGAGTGAATGACTCTTTCAACAATATAACGGACAGTTTCACATACGAGATTACCGATGCCGACGGAGACAGATCGAGCGCCGATCTGACAATAAAACACGATGTCGATCCGGTAGCGGGAGACGATAGCGCGACAGTCTATGAGAGCGGGCTTCAAAACGGAACGGAGGCAGGCTCCGGAAAAGATGTCGCCACAGGAAATCTCTTCGACAACGACGTAGGGATCAGCAAAGCCGTAAGCGTTAGCGAGATAAACGGAACAGCCCCCGACGGCAACGGTATCATAACGGTCTATACGCCAAACGGAAAACTGGTTGTCAACTCCGGTACCGGCGAGTACACATACACCTTGACCGCTCCCAACAGCAACGGTGACGGCGTGACCGACAACTTCACCTATACGGTTACAGACGCAGTGGACGGAAAAACCTCCAGCGCGACGCTGACCGTAAATATCACCGACGATGCGCCTGTCGGAAACGATATTGTCCAGAATATTACGAACTCACCTTCGCAGACACAGACGATAAATCTGATAATCGTGCTGGATAGATCGGGAAGTATGGCGTGGGATCTGAACGGAAAGGCGCTGGGAGATGCAGGTTTCAACCCCGAAGAGGTGCGTATGAACATAGCAAAAGAGGCTCTCGAGTCGATGTTCGCCACGTATGACAACCTGGGCAATGTAAATATAAAGATTGTCGACTTCTCCAGCAATGTGAGTGAAAGCGGATGGTTCGTTGACGATGTAGCTTCGGCAAACGGCTACTTGGAGGCCATAGTGGCCGACGGAGGCACACGCTACGACCAGGCTCTCGATGCGGTGATGAACGGGTACAACCCGCCGCCGGCCGACAAGAGCATAGTCTACTTCATCTCCGACGGCGAGCCGAACAGCGGTTACGAGGTAGACCAGTATCAGCAGGCACAGTGGGAGAGTTTCCTCGACAACAATAACATTACCATCTCCTACGGCATAGGCATAACCGACAGTGTCGGATTGGGTGCACTCGAGCCTATAGCCTATCCGAACAGCGACGCTCAAGGTAACAGCGAACCATACGCCATGCAGGTAACCGATGCTAACGAGTTGAAAGATACCCTCGTGAACACCATCGACAACGGCATAGCCCACGGTGACGCCACACTCATCTCCGGCAACGGTAGCAGCGGGATAGTGCTCGGTGCAGACGGTGGACATATAGAGAGCGTTACGGTAGACGGAGTGGTCTACGGGTACGATCCGAACAGTCCGACCCAAACCATTTCTACCGCACTTGGCGGGACTCTCGAGATCGACTATACCACCGGAAAGTATATCTATACGGTAGACTCCAAAGATAGTGTAACGGGAGAGCATGAGAACTTCGTAATTACCGCCGTCGACGGTGACGGGGACACGAAGAGTGTAAACCTAAGGATAAATCTCGAATATACCGCAAATCTCGACGCCAACAAAGACAACATTGTCACGAACGCATATGTCGGCGACTCGGTAGATATAGACTACTCCGCATTGACGAATAACGATGCCGGTGTCTCGGCTGGAGCCGGAGTCAATGCCGTTTCAGCGGATAGCGGTACCGATCTAACCAATATTCAAAACGGTGTCAGGGTAGAGAATGTTCGAAGCGGCGACGGATTTACCTATACTCTTACCGACGGCAGCGGCTCGGTAAGCGACACCGCCCACGCATCCGTCACTCTGAAAAACGGCGACTCCCTTGTAGGGGGCAGATACGACGACATTCTGATAGCGCAGCGCCTAAACTCCTCTACGAATGCCGCTATCGTGGAGTCTTCGGTCAAGCCGGGTGACACATACGGACAAGACAACCAGATAGGTTTTAAACTCCATTGCGAAAGAGGGGATCTGTATATCTCTTCCATAGAGATCGATCTTAGAGGCGGAAGCGACAGGGATGCCTACTTCAACACGGCCGGCAGCGGTTCCACGCCCCCGACCATCGGTGCCGGCACGACCGGCATAGATGCGGCCGACGTATCTTTCAGCGTCAATGACGGAAGCCCGATCTTGAGGATAGAGTTGTCAGACGGCGCCTTCGAAGAGGGTGACGAGTTCTGGTTCGGTGTGGATGTCAACAGACTCGGAAACAACACAGGCACCGATTTCGGTGAAAAAGGGGTTTCGGCGACCATCACGCTAAGCGACGGATCGGTGATAGAGGGAACTTACCATACAAACCCGGACGGTTCATCTTCGTTCGTGGCGGCAAACGGCAATTCGCTGGTTGGGCTCGACGGTGACGACACCCTGATAGGAAACGACAACAGCGAGTTGGTAGACGGAGGCAGAGGTATCGATACGGTCCATGCCGGAGGCGGAGACGACGTGATAGTGTTCGATCGTTCGGACGACTTGGCCGACGGAGGCGAAGGTTTCGACATATTGGCCGTGGGTGAAAATATCGATTTCGGTTCCCTGCCGGACGGAAAGATAAAAGATATAGAGAAGATCGATCTCGAAAACGGAAAGGGCCAGGCACTCACCAACCTCACGCTCGAGGATGTAATCGAGATGACGGATTCGGACAATACCTTGGTCATAGACGGTGATACGACCGACATCGTGAATGTTCCCGACGCCTTCGACCAGCCTCCCGTACAGGAGAGCATAGGCGGAAAAACGTACGATGTCTACACTTACGACAACGGTACCGATCCTACCGTCATTCTCAAAATAGATCAGGATATCAGCCATACTTAAGAGGAGCGGTGAAAAACTTTTCGGCATCCGGCGCCTCTTTGCCCGGATCCTTGTTTTGATGTTCGGGCTTATGGCCGCCTATGCGGTCTCGACTCCCGATATAAAGGCCAAGATCGAGGAGATAGGCCGCAAATACGGCTACTTCACGGCCAACAGGTTCAGATTTTACTACGAACTGCTCGAGAGACTCAAAAACAGACCGGTCAGAGTCGTTCTCGACGAGGTAAACGACTTCTGGAACGGTGTAAGATACGCAAGCGACATGGCGGTGTGGGGCAAAAAAGATTATTGGGCCACGCCGTACAGCTTTCTACTCAAAGACAGGGGTGATTGCGAAGATTACGTGATTGCCAAGTACTTTACCCTCAAAAGGCTCGGTATAGATAGTGCCAAGCTCTATTTCGTCTACGTAAAAGTGAAAAAGAGCAAAGTTCCGCATATGGTTCTGGCATACTATGATACGCCGGAGTCGGACCCGCTGATACTCGACAATCTAAACCTAAAGATATTTCCCGCATCGAGCCGCAAAGATATAGTGCCTGTCTACACTTTCAACGGGGAGCTGCTCGAACGTTTTTACGACCGCTCCAAAAACGGCCTCAAAAGTAAAAGCAGTAGAGTCAAACTGAAGTGGGACGATCTGATCAAACGAATGGAAAGGGAGCCTCTATGACACTTTTTAAACAGACCACAGTGATTTTTTCACTATTTTTCCTGCTTATGCTGGCGCTCGTTCTCGCCGTCAGCTTTTCGGAGTCGAAGGAGTATGTGGAGGATGAACTCTATGCGAAGGCTGTAAACGGCGCCTCCACGCTTGCTGTTTCGATGTCGCAGGAGGAAGGAGACGTGACCAAGATGTCGACTCTGGCCAATGCCGCTTTCGATACAGGCTACTTCCGCAAAATAGAGCTTAAAGATATGAGAGGCAGAAAGCTTTTCGAAAAGAGCAGGAGTGCAAAAGCCGATGTGCCGGATTGGTTTGTATCTCTAATCGCTTTGGAAGCTCCTACCGCCGCTGCACAGGTCTCTTCCGGATGGAGACCTTTTGGAATACTCGAAGTCACTTCGGAGAGTTCGCTTGCAGTTGAATATCTTTATGAGCTTCTTCTTAAACTGGCGGCTCTTTTTCTGCTTGCGGGCACAATCGGAGTCTTTATGATCGCACTGCTTACAAGAAGAATTCTCGGGCCGATCAAGAGAATCAAAGATCAGGCGGAGGATGTTTTACAAAAGAGGTTCACCGTAAACAGAAGCCGATCCTCCATCGCGGAGATAAAGAGTGTCACGGAGGCTATGAACAGGCTGGTCGAGAGGGTGGAGGATATGCACCTGCGCCTGCTGGAGGTGACTAAAAAGAGCCGGAAACTCGAATATGAGGACCCTCTTACATCTCTATACAATAGAAGATACTTCACGATCAAATATGAAGAGACGGTGCACAGCGGCGGCGAAGACGCAAACGGTGCCGTACTGGCTCTGCGACTCTGCGGTACGCAGCAGGCGAATACCTTGATCGGTTACGACAACGTGGACAAAATATTCAAGGCTGCGGCACTAACGGCCGCAAAAGCGGCGGAGTCAGTCGAAGAGTCGGTATGCGCGAGGCTCAGCGGTATAGAAGCGGTTGCGCTCCTGCCGCGCACCGGTACCGACGAGGCTTTGAAGATGGCCGAATCGGTGCTTAAAGAGGCGAGGGAGGCCATAGATAGAGACGAAGAGGTCAAAGAGGTTCTCTATATCTCTGTCGCGGTAGTCTCCTACAGTTACAAAAGGGGGCTGGATGCACTGCTATCTACGATAGACCTCGCCCTTAACGACGCGGCATCCAGAAGTGAAGACGCAGTGAAGGAGATCGCGTGCGAGAAGGCGATACCGATGAAAAAGAGTGAGTGGCGCCGCCTTATCCAGGGCTCTTTCGACTCCGGTACTATGATACCGAGATTTTTTGGGATGGAGATCGCAAAAGATAGAGCCCCTTCCGCTCTTTTGACGTTCGATTTGCCTATGAGAGAGGCGGAGCCGCTGCCCTATAAGGTCTATGCGCCCATGTTGAGCAGACTGGAGCTTTTCGGCGCCTATGTGCGATATGCGGTCGAATATCTGCTCGGCCGCGAGAGCGTAGAGTTTAAAAAGATCGTTCTGCCCATGCCTCTTTCGTACATAGATACGACACACGAGATGGAGTATCTGCTCGACTCGGCCGCCAAATTGAAAAAAAAGGGTGTTTCTCTCTCTGTGGAGCTTCTGCAGAGTGAGATAACGAGGTTGGAATCCAAAGATCTTTCCCTCCTGTTCGGACAGCTGCACGAGAACGGGGTGGATATAGGAGTGGCCGGTTTCGATGCGGACGAGAGGATGCTCGGACTTCTAAAGAGTATGCACCCCGCATATCTAAAGATGAGCGGTTCGCGCTTCCTGGATATGAGCGAACGGTTCAGAGATTCCCTGCTGCTTCTGTTAAAGAGCGTGGATGCCGTGCTTATCGTTAAAAATGGAGAGAACGGCGACAGAATCGAAGAGATAGTGAAAGAGGAGGGGGTCGTGACGGTTTTGTGACTCTGTTATTGCCGGTGAAATCACTATTTAATATATACTGCATAAAATCTCGAAGATATGATCACACTGGCGGTAGTGATATTTAGAGTGTAGAGTCCTTTTAAAAAAATAAGAGGAGTTTAAAAAGCTCGGCAACAACTCTTTAATTTTTGCAAAAACGCTAAATCTAAGCATATATTTACCGATTTGGTACTGAATAAGCTTACACTTGAGGTGTTATTGGAAAAGTCTGTAGCCCTGTTTTAAAAAAGTGATTGCACGGCGGCTGGTCGAAGATCGGTATCTACCGGGCTAAAACAGGTAGATTCAAAAGGCTTATAATCTTTAAATTAAAATACGATCATACGCAAAGTAGGAGCTCGTAGATATGAAAATCAAAACTAAGTTCACACTCTCGTTTTTAGCCATCATTATTGTGGTGACAGGGCTGGTTATATTTGTTGTAAATGGAGTGGGAAAAATCTCAGAAGGTTTTTCCAATTACAGGGAGATGGCCAGAGATGTGGTGCTCGCAAGTCGGGTTCAGGCAAATATGCTGATGGTACGGATGAATGTGAAGGATTATCTGCTCACAAAGTCTCAAAAAGATATCGATGAGTTCGAGCACTATTACAAAAGAACCGAAAAATTTGTCAAAGAGGCATTGAGAGAGATTCAAAAACCTTCCAGAGCTCCTCTGGTAAAAGAGATTGCAGACGAACTTGCCCGCTACAAAGATGAGTTTTACAAAGTCGTGGATTTTTATAAACAGAGAAACGATATCGTCTACAAAAATCTTGATGTCAATGGGAAAAAGATAGAGCGCCTCCTTACCTTCGTAATGAATAGCGCTGAAAAGGATGGAGATACAGAGTCTGCACTGGATGTCGCGAAGGCCTTGAGAACACTTCTTTTGGCAAGACTATATACGACGAAATTTCTGATATCAAACTCGGCTGCAGATATGGACAGGGTCAATCAAGAGTTTACAATGTTGAGCAAAATTCTTACAAAGACGAGAGATGGCCTTCAAAACCCAAAGAGGAGAGATGCACTGGCAAAAGCGATCTCTTTGATAGAGGTTTACAAAGGCGGCGTTTCTAAAATCAACTCTATCATCAAACAGAGAAATGAAATCATCAACAACAAGCTCAATGTCATAGGGCCTAAAATCGCGAAATTGTCGGAAGATGTAAAACTCTCCATAAAAAAGGATCAAGATACGATAGGCCCGATGGTTGCCAGCCAGAACAGATCCATCAAGCAGACTGTAGTTGCAGTCGGTGCATTGGTAAGTATATTCATAATCCTGCTTGGCATCATTCTTGTAACAAGGGGGCTAATCAAGCCTCTTAAAAAGCTAGAGGATTTGAGCAAGGATCTCGCGCAAGGAGAAGGGGATCTGACAAAGAGGCTGGAGGTTGACAGCAATGACGAAATTTCTGTAATTTCCAACTATATCAACATCTTTATAGAAAAAGTCCAATCTACCATAAATTCCGTAAAACAGACAAGCGCGGAAAACTCTTCGATATCACATGAACTTACGGCTACGGCACTCAGTGTCGGAAAAAATGTTGAAAACTCCGTTGTTATCGTAGAAAATACCACCGAAGACTCCAAAAAGGTTCAAAATGAAATTTTAACGGCCGTATCGAGTGCACAGGAAGCGAAACAGGAGATTGTCAAAGCGAATAAAAACCTGGGCAACGCAAGAGACGATATAGTCTCCCTGACCTCAAAAGTTCAGGAGACGGCACAGTCAGAAGCAGAGCTTTCCAACAATATGCAGACCCTTTCTCAGGATGCCAATGAGGTTAAGTCTGTTCTGGTAGTGATTGCGGATATAGCGGATCAGACAAATCTTCTGGCTCTGAATGCCGCCATAGAAGCGGCCCGGGCCGGTGAACACGGTAGAGGTTTCGCCGTTGTCGCGGATGAGGTTAGAAAATTGGCCGAGAGAACACAAAAGAGCCTCACCGAGATTAATGCGACAATTAATGTCGTAGTGCAATCGATACTGGATGCGTCCGCCAAAATGCATGCTAACTCTGAAGAGATTCAGGAACTTGCGAATATTGCCGAGGGAGTCGAGAGAAAGATCAACTCCACGGTAGAGATAGTCCATGAAGCGGTTATAGCAAACGACAAAACGCTGGATGAATTCGAACATTCCGCCAAAAGTATAGAAGAGATTGTAGGAAAAGTAGAAGAGATAAACGAAATATCATCCACAAACGCCAGAAGTGTAGAAGAGATAGTGGCGGCGGCCGAACATCTGAACAAACTCACAAATGAATTGAATACGAAACTTGAAACATTCAAAACCTGAACCGCAACAGCCGACACTTAATCCGCCAATTCAAAACACAAGTGCAATTTTTCAGAAGGGTCGTAAGAGAGGGTTAACCAGGGCTCGGCTATCCTTTTCTCGACCAAAAGTAAAGGAAGATTGCATGAGCTACCGTCAGTTAACCCTCAAAGAACGATACCATATTTCAACTTTGTACAAGCAAGGTGTGATGCAAAAAGAGATTGCCAGAGAGGTGGGAGTCTTTCCATTCACGATCAACCGTGAGTTGCGCCGTAACGGTGATGGAAAAGGGTTGATAAATAGGAGCAAAATGGTGTGAAACTGTCAGCTGAATTGTCTGCTAAAAACCTTCAAAAGCGGCTGACACATATTTAATATTAAGCTTTGAAAGCCCTAAAATAGGGGGTTCGCGGGGTCATGGCGGACAGGGAGGGATTCGAACCCTCGGTACCCGTGAAGGTACGCACCCTTAGCAGGGGTGTGGTTTCAGCCAGCTCACCCACCTGTCCATGAAGTGGATGAAATTATAGCGGCTGGTTCTTAATATACGGCTTAAAAAACGGTGTTTATACTATACCGCTTTGTACTTGCCTGACTTCATAACACTCTCCAGCAGTCCCTGAAGCCGCTGTGCCGCTTTCGCATTATCTTTTTTCGCCTCTTCGATCTTCTCTTTCAGCTTTACGATAAGCTCTACTTTGTCCAGAATTTTCATGTCGGCTCCTTTGGAAGATTTAGTCTCCGCCTTTGTCGGCTGAAACCTGTATCTGACCTTTAAGCAAGATATGTTCCACCCGAAGCTCTTATTTTTTCATTGTCGTTTGGGTACAATTGCGAAATCTGTTTTTTAGGAGTCGGAATGTTTCAGAAATATGCTCCGCTTGTTTTTGTGATCTTGTTTATGCTTTTTGTCGGATGGATGATCTGGGGCATGGAGACGGCGGTACCGGACGGCAACTGGTAACGCTCAGATATTGTGTAGAATCTTTTTCACGGCTTTCGCCGGGTTTTCGGCTTTGTAAACAGGCCGCCCCACTACGATAATATCTACATTGTACTCTTTTGCGGTTTTTATATCGGCGACCCTTTTTTGGTCGTCGCCGGACTCTCCGAACGGGCGGATACCCGGAGTCAGGGTGATGAACGAAGAACCTGTTTCGTGCTTTATCATCGGCGATTCGTAGACGCTGCATACTACTCCGTCAAGGCCTGCCTGATAGCTCTGAAGAGCGAACTGTTTCGCCTTCTCCTCTATTTCCGCTCCGTAGATCTCTTTGAAAGTGTGGTAGTCGAAAGAGGTAAGTGCCGTTACGGCAAGCACGAGTGGGCGCTTTTTCAGCGGCTCCAGCCTCTTCATAACCTCCTGCATCGCTCTTTTGCCTGCACTTGCATGGATATTGAACATATCTACATCCATCTTCGCTATCTCTTCCGCCGCATCGGCCATGGTGTTGGGGATGTCGTAGAGTTTAAGGTCTAGGAAGATTTTGAATGAAGGGTTTATCTGTTTCAAGGCTTTTATGAACTCCCTGCCGTCTCTTATATAGCTTCTGAATCCTACTTTCAGCCAAATATCGAACTCTTTGAGCTCTTCGGCAAGTTTCAGGTTCTCTTTCAAAGATGGCAGATCTAGTGCGACGCAAAGCTGCATATTTAGGTTCCTGTCGATGGTTTTTCGAAATTATATCATCATTCAAGGGGCTGAAGTGCGTAGCGGAGTTTATGAGTGGTACCGGCAACAGGGATTTTTAGCATGAAGAGCATCCTATTTTCGAAGTTCTCTTCGGGAAGGAGGATTACCATGTAGCCCACTGTTGTCTTGTGGGGATCGAGCGTTGTGTTGTTCGGCAGTCTGGTATAGCACAGATCCTCTTTTATCTCTTTGAAAATCTCCAAAAGCGCAGACTCCGTAGGGAAAAGATCCCTCTTTTTCGTATCGTCTGCCGGGTCGTGCAAGATGCCGTACTTTTCGAGCTGCCCTTTGAACGCTTTGGCGTTTAGAAGCGGTTTGCACCGGTTCGGCTGTTTGAAATACTCCTCTATTTCGGCTACCGGAAGGAGTTTAATGTAATTTTTGGGGTTGAAGAAGCTTATGTCGTCCCACTTGAGGTCGATCGTTTTGTCGGTACGGTTCTCTATGGCTATAGCTACTATAGCCTCTTTTCCTGCCAAAATCGGGTTTGTTATAACCATTGCAGAGACTGCGGAATCGCCGGAAACAGATGTAAAAACCTGTTTCCCGCTTAAATAGTGGATACTCTGTTCTGCCGCAGGCTGGGGGATCAGAACCGAAAAAATCAGTTTGTTACTATCTGAACTCTTTTTTGTGCATCCGGTAAAGAAGAGTGCGAGCAGAAAAATAGGTATCCATCTTTTCACTTTTTTATCCTATGACGCATGTTTGTATTTTGGCTACTATTCCCGGATCTTCGAGTGTCGAGACATCCTGTTTGATCTCTTCACCCTTGGCGATTGCGCGCAGAATCCTGCGCATGACCTTGCCTGAACGGGTTTTCGGAAGGCCGGGAACAACCTTGATGGTGTCGCACTTTGCAATGTTTCCGATCTCTTTGGCGATCACCTGGTTTATCTCTTTGGCCAGTTCGGCCTCTTCGCCGAAAGTATCATCGGCATTTTTGAGAACAATATAAGCGAATATACTTTCACCTTTTATGGGGTCTGGTTTTCCGACTACGGCCACTTCGGCGACATGCGGATGTTTCTTTATTGCAGCCTCCACTTCGGCGGTACCCATGCGATGGCCGGATACGTTGATTACATCGTCGACGCGGCCCGTGATGGTTATGTAGCCGTCTTCGTCCACAATGGCGCCGTCGCCCGAGAAGTAGACCGGCTTGCCATCTTTTTTCGCATCGCCGAAATAGCTCTTTTTGAAGCGTTCCGGGTCTCCCCAGATGGTTCGTATCATGCTAGGCCACGGTTTTGTGATGCACAAAAGACCCTGCTCTCCCGGCTCTGTCGGAGTGCCGTCTCTCTCTATGACTTCGGCCATGATTCCCGGAAGTGGGAAGGTGGCGCATGCCGGTTTGATAGGCGTTGCGCCCGGCAGAGGGCTTATCATATGGCCGCCCGTTTCGGTCTGCCACCACGTATCGACTATCGCGCATCTGCCGCTTCCGATTTTTTCGTAATACCACTTCCATGCCGGTGGGTCTATAGGCTCACCGACGGTTCCAAGAACCTTCAGGGAGCTGAGATCGTACTTCTCGGGCTCGTTTTCACCCATTTTATGCAGTACTCGGATTGCAGTGGGGGCGGTGTAGAACTGGTTTATCCTGTACTCCTGCACCATCTTCCATGCGCGCCCGGCATCAGGATATGTGGGAACACCTTCGAACATCACGGTCGTAGCGCCCATGGCGAGCGGTCCGTAGACTATGTATGTATGGCCGGTAATCCACCCTATGTCGGCCGTACACCAGTAGGTGTCGTTCTCTTTTACGTCAAAGACCCACTCCATCGTCATCTGCGCCCACAAAATGTAGCCGGCCTGGGAGTGCTGCACCCCTTTCGGTTTCCCGGTCGAACCGGATGTGTATAGCAAAAAAAGCGGATCTTCGCTATCCATGGGTTCGGGTTCGCATACGTCGCTCTCCGCCTCTATCAGCTCGTTGTAGCTGTAGTCGCGCCCCTCTATCCAGACCACATCTTCGTTGTTTCTCTGAACCACAAGTACTTTTTCGACACATTCGCAACCCTCTTCGAGGGCGGTATCTACCACGGGTTTGAGCATGTAGGGCTTGTCTTTCCTGAACGCTCCGTCGGCTGTGATGACCACTTTCGCTTCAGCGTCGATGATCCTGTCTCTGAGCGCCTCGGCGCTGAAGCCGCCGAAGACAACCGAGTGTATCGCCCCTATCCTCGCACATGCGAGCATCGCGTAGGCGGCCTCGGGGATCATCGGCATGTACAAAACCACGCGGTCCCCCTTTTTTACTCCGAATCTGTTTTTGAGCAGATTCGCGAAACGGTTTACGTTTTTGTGCAGCTCCAGATAGGTTACTATCTGCTTGTCTCCCCTGTCCCCTTCGAAGATGATGGCCGCTTTGTTTTTGCGGGTCTCGAGGTGGCGGTCTATGCACTGGTGGCTTACATTCAGTTTACCGCCGGTAAACCATTTGTAAAAGGGTGCATCCGATTCGTCCAGGACCTTCGTATACGGCTCGAACCAGTCGATCTTTTCATTTGCCCAATGGGCCCAGAAACCTTCGTAATCCTCTTTTGCCCAATTCATGAGCTCGTTGTATTCGCACATATTCTTTATACGTGCCTGTTTGGCGAACTCTCTGTTTGGAAAATAGATCTCTTTTGATTCAGACATTTTTACTCCTTTTTACGATAATGGATATTGTGCCGATTTTTTTACATAGTATAGCGAATAAGATAAAATTAATTGCCGATGCAAAGATCTATATAATAGTACGCTTCCTCGGTGTGAGAAAATTCTATACACCGGTAGGCAGATTGGAACTTCTGACCTTGTATCCAGCATTGGCTCTAAGCTCTATGCCAAGGAAGTAAATCAGTGTTATCGATCTTTTCATATAATAGGCCGCGACTCCGCTGAATCTAAAACCGAATATCTCTGCCGCGGCGTATCTTCCCCCAAGAGCTATAAACATGCCGTCTAGTTTTCCTCTAAAGGGCTCCGGCCTCGAGCCTCTCAAACTCTTTTTGATCGATTTCGCAGCATACTCGGCGCTCTTCTCCGCAATCTGCGCAGTCGGCGGCAGTGGGCGGCCCCGTGAATCTTCGATCTGCGCTATGTCGCCGACGGCATATATCTCCTCATGACCCTCTATATTCAAAAACGGAGTTACGAGCAGCTGGCCGATCCCGTTTTTCCTGAACTCTTTCGGCATGAAGTCGCTGTTGGCGACGATCCCTCCCGTATATATGATGAATGTGT
>WFYC01000017.1 GCA_015490295.1 Hydrogenimonas sp.
CACCTGCGACTCTACGGCCCCGAGGCTCACCATCTCTCCGCCTATCTTCGTGAAGCGGCTGTACCTGTCGACGATGTAGATGAAACCGTCTTCGTCCAGGTGCCCTTTGTCTCCCGTCTTGTAGTACCTTATGCCGTCGATCTCCGCCAGAACTTCGGCCGTCTTTTCGGGCTCTTTGTAGTACCCCTTCATAACCTGTACACCGCCTACGATGATGAGGCCGTCTTCGTTTACCGGGAGATCCTCGAGGCTCTGCGGGTCTACCACCTTCACCACGGTTCCGGGGAGCGCCTGGCCCACGCTGCCATCTTTGTGCCCTACTATCACCTCGAAGCTGTCGGGGTCGAGCGCGTCAGGCATGTTCACGGCTACGACGGGCGAAGTTTCGGTGGTTCCGTACCCCTCGAAGAGCTCTATGCCGAACTTCTGCTTGAAGGCCCTCTTTATCTCCGGCTTCAGCTTTTCGGCCCCCGCCACGGCCATCCTTATACTCTGGAACATCAGCGGGTTCAGCCTTCTGTTTTTCGTATAGAACCTGAAGAATGTGGAGGTTCCGAATATGATGGTGGCGCCGTAGCGTGCGGCGCTCTTTCCGACAAGCGGTGCGTCGGTCGGATCCGGAACGCTCACCATCGGTACACCTTCGCAAAGGGGCAGGAGGGTCGTGACCGTCAGGCCGAAGGAGTGAAAGATGGGCAGCGAGTTCAAGATAAGATCATCCTCAGAGAAGTTGATCATGGCGCTCACCTGCTTTATGTTCCCCAGCAGGTTTCTGTGGGTCAGCTCTATCCCTTTCGGTACTCCTTCGCTACCGCTGCTAAACAGAATAGCCGCAGTATCGTCCAGAGTGACGGGCTCGAAATAGAGGGCCTTTAGCAGGGGTGCGGGAAGCAGCAGCGCTTCCGCGGCGGCGACGATCTTTTGTGCCTTTGTAAACGACGAGCCGATCTTCTCGGCGTATATCGCCCTATCGCCGAGCATCGAGGCGGCGTCGAAACCCTTTGTGGCAAGCCTCTTTACGAACTTTTCGGAGGTGATCACCCTTTCCAGCTCCGCCTTCTTTATAGCGGCCTCCATAGCCTCCGGGCTCAGCGTGTAGTTGAGGTTTACCGCTCTTTTGCCCAGGACGAAGAGGGCCATGTTCACTATGGCCCCGGCGGCCGATGAAGGGAGTATCACACCTACGTTTTCACACCCCTGCAGTTCGCTTTTCAGTCTTTTGGAAAAGAGTAGCACAGCGCTTAGCATCTTCATGCCGTTCAGGTCCGTGCCGGCAGCATCGGCCACAGCGCGCCTGAAAGGTTCGCTCTTCGCCCTTTTCAGCCACTGGTAGTGGAGCGGCTCCATTCTATCTACGCTCTTTTGCCACGCGTCGAAAGAGAGCCTTTTGACGCACTGTTTAAGCTCCGCGGCCGTGGTATGGGGAGGCATCGGCTTTGCGAATACCACCCCTATGTCGCGCCTCGGGCCGGTTTTGGATATGAGCCTGTACCTGTTTTGCGCACGGGAAAATGTGGAACCCCAGAGGCCGTGAAGGTAGAAGGGGATTATCGGCGCCTCCGACTCCTTCATGATCAGCTCGAACCCCTTTTTGAACTCGCCGAGCTGCCCGTTGTAGCTTATGTGCCCTTCGGGAAAGAGAGCCACCACCTCACCGTTGTCGAGCCGCTCACGCACCCTTTTGAGCGCATCTTTTCCGCCGAGCCCGCTTATGGGGATGACGTCGAACCATTTGAGAAACCACTTGAGGTACCACTGCTCGTAGATCCGCCTGTGCATGACGAATTTCAGCGGCCTCGGAGATGCCACCTGAAGCAGGAGCCAGTCTATCCAGCTTATGTGGTTCCCAAGAAGCAGCGCCCCGCCGCTTTGGGGGATGTTCTCCATGCCCTCCACAAAGAGACGGTAGCGTATGCGAAGAAGAGGCAGGAGCATCAGCCTCGCCGTAAGCTGGGGCATCTGTGCCGCCGCGTAGATGGTGGAGCCGAGGCAGATCCATGCGGCGATATGGAAGATTCCGAGCGTTGAAAAGCCGACGGCGGTAAGCACGATCGCAAAGAGCAGAAAAAGGAGCATCGCGATATTCTGGACGAAGTTGTTTCCGGCGAGTATCGTACCCATCTTCTTCTCGGGTGCGAGGTACTGGATCAGGGCGTTCAGCGGAACTATCGCAAGGCCGCCGAAAAATCCGAACATGAAGCTGGCGGCGGCCATGGGGGCAGCGCTTCCGGCGCTCGCGAAGAGAAGCAGCGCGACGAACATACCTACCGAACCGACCGGCACTATACCCATCTCTATATGGTTTTTCGATATCCTGCCCGAGAGCAGGGAGCCGAGTATCAGTCCGATGGCGCTTACGGCGAGGATCGCCTGTATGATCACCGTGTTGTCGTCGCCGGTGATCTGTTTGTAGTGTGCCGGAAAGGCCGCCACGACGAGCTGTGAAACACCCCAGAACAGGCTAAGGCCCGCAATGCTCAGCCATATGCCCCTCTCTTTGCGCAAAAGGGAGAGGTTGCTCTTCAGGTAGTCGAGCCGAAGGTAGGCTTTGGGGTCGAACTTCAGGCTCTCTTCGCAGAGACCGCTTTGCGGTATTTTGAATGCGAAAAAGAGCTCCAGGAGCGTCATCGCCACCAGCATCCACCCCAGCGGGGCCGCCGAGCGCAAGACGGCATCGGGTTCGAGCGACCCGTTATACATCGACTCGAAAAGGGTCGAAAAGAGTACGGCGCTTGCGAGTATGGCGGTTATCGTAGCGGCCTGTACCACACCGTTTGCGCGTGCGAGAGCCCTTGTTCCGACAA
This sequence comes from Hydrogenimonas sp., assembly GCA_015490295.1. Lineage (GTDB taxonomy): Bacteria > Campylobacterota > Campylobacteria > Campylobacterales > Hydrogenimonadaceae > Hydrogenimonas. The sequence goes on from WFYC01000017.1 coordinate 2,805, forward strand.
GCTCTTTCACGAGCCCGTACTTCGCAGGGGAGTAGACGGCGCTCTGTACCGCCAGCAGAAAGGTGAGTGCGAATGCGGCCAGAAACCAGCCGGCATAGTAGCTTAGAGTCGCCAGCAGCGCCAGTGCCACACCGACGGCGGCGGCGTAGCGTACGATTTTCGTCTTGTGGAAGCGGTCGCTCAGAAAGCCGGATGGAGAGAAGAGGAGTATGAACGGGATGAGGATCAAAGCGTTCACTACGGCGCTCAGGATAATCAGGGTGTCGCCCTCGAAGCTCTTTATCAGGGTGTTCTGTATGGTTATTTTGTGGGCTATGTCGGTCATCGCGTTGAAAATCAGTACAAGGATAAACGGGAGAAACCCCTTCGCTCTCCAGACGCTGTTCATGATCCGCCTCCTCTCTTTTGATACATATGGACAAGGTGCATATTGAAAAGGTAGGGTTTGAGTATCAGGGCCGCATCGAAGAGCCCTTTTGCGATCTCGTTTTTCCGGCTGTTCGAGCCCAGCAGCTTCTCTGCCAGCTCCACCTCCAGTTTCGAGAGCTCTTTTGCATGTTTCACATATGCGCCAAGAAGCTCTATATCGCCGTCGAACTTTTCCAGCTCCAGCAGAATCGAAACGATCTCTATCTCTTTTTCGCTGAAACCCCCTTCACGCATAAATAGCGCACCGTCGTCCAGCCACCCTCTCAACTTCTCTTTGGAGATACCGAACATTTCGCACACCTCCTCTTCGGTGTAGATCTTGGCAGATGAGGGCCCGGTCAGGGTATCGAGCATGTCGAGCACCGCTTCGAAGCCTCTGGAGAAGTCGAAATCGTTATGCTGAAGGAGAGACCTGATCTGGCTTATCGTCGCATGAAAGTTGTTTTGGAGATACTTTATGAACTTTATGCGCTCCACGAAGTCGTCGTCGTAGAGGTGGACATTGGGCTTCACCTTGTGGGGCTCCGGCAAAAGCCCCTCTTTTATGTAGTAGAGGATCGTAGATTTGGGTGTATCGGTCAGCTTGACGAGCTGATTCATCTTTAGAGGCATTCGGACTCCTTTGTCGGTATCGGTTGTTGATTGTTGTGACTCCATGAGAGAATGTTAGCAAAATATTTTGCAAAGTGTCAAGTGCTACTTTACGCTTTTAGGGAGGAGTCGCCTCCGAATCTGCCGAAATGGCCAAAAGGAGCCGATATAGGCTATAATTTGCAAAAAAATTCTGAAGGTCTGTCTTGGCGAAGGTTCCATGTACCCACTGTCACCTGGAGTTCGACGAATCGGTTATGATAACCGAAAAGGAGGATAACGGCGATGTTCACCACTTCTGCTGCAAAGGGTGCCAGGGAATCTACCATCTTCTGAGAGAAGAGGGGCTCGACACCTTTTACGACAAGCTCGGCAAGAGCAGTCTTGAACCGCCCAAACAGAGGGAGGACGATCTTCACAAGTTCGACCTCGAAGGGTTCAGGAAAAAGTATATAATAGAACGCCCGGACGGGCTTTACGAGATCTTCATGATCATAGAGGGGATCCACTGCAGCGCCTGTGTCTGGCTTAATGAAAAGGTGCTGCACAAGACCGATGGAATCGTCGAAGCGACGATAAACTATACGACCAACAAGGCTCATATAGTCTGGGACCCCGAGCGGGTAAAGCTCTCCAAGATAGTCGAAAAGATACGCTCCATCGGCTACAACGCCTACCCTTACGACCCAAAGCTGCAGGAGGAGCGCGCAAACAGGGCGCGGCGTGACTACTACGCAAGACTGCTGGTCGCCATATTTGCGACGATGAATATTATGTGGATAGCGGTCGCCAAGTATACGGGCATGTTTACCGGTATGCGCGAAGATGTAAAGGCTGTACTCAGCTTCGCGGAGTGGGTGCTCGCGACTCCCACGCTCTTTTACAGCGGCTGGATATTCTACAGGGGTGCCTGGTACGGCTTCAAAAACAGGTTCGTAAATATGGATACGCTGGTGGCTACCGGTGCGTCGATGGCCTACTTCTACTCCATCTGGGCGATGATAACGGGCCACGGGGAGGTCTACTTTGATTCGGTGACGATGATAATAACCTTCGTTCTTGCAGGAAAATATCTCGAAGTTCTAAGCAAAAAGAGAGCGGCCGACACCATGGATGCGCTCTCTAACGCGCTCCCTACCGAGGTGACGGTGGTGCAGGGCGGCGAGAAGGCGATGGTTCCGGTAGAGGAGGTGAAGCCGGGTGACATCATAGAGGTGCGCCCCGGGGAGAAGGCTGCCATAGACGGTGTGGTGGTAAGCGGCGAGGGGAGCTTCGACGAGAGCTCACTGACCGGCGAGAGCGAGCCCATCTATAAGTGCCCGGGCGACGAGATAGTGAGCGGGACGGTCGCCATAGACGGGGTGGTTAGGTATGAAGCGAGCAAGGACTACGGCACCTCGACCCTTGCGACGCTGGTCGGCCTTTTAGAGGACTCTTTGACCAAAAAGCCCAAGATTGAGCGGCTCGCCAACGAGATTTCGGGCTACTTCTCGAGTACCATACTCACGATAGCCCTGCTTACCTTTGCGGGGTGGTACTGGCTCGGCGGCAGCTTCGAGCACGCCCTCGTCGTGGCGATCTCCGTCATAGTCATAGCCTGCCCATGTGCACTCGGGCTTGCTACCCCGGTGGCTACGCTCATAGGCATAAACCTGGCGGCGCGGCGCGGCGTACTCTTTAAAGAGGCCGCATATATCGAGACTATGGCCAAATGCGACGTTCTGGTGCTCGACAAGACCGGGACCGTAACCGAGGGCAAGCCGCGCGTCGTAAACTTCGAAAAGTACGGAGATTTCGACGTGAACCTGCTCTACTCGCTCGTAAAGAGCTCCATCCACCCGGTAAGCCGGGGTGTAGAGAAGTTTCTGAAAGAGCGTTTCGAAAACCTCGAAGAGGTCGGGCTCGAAGGGGTGAAGCAGGTGCAGGCGAGGGGAATCGAGGCCGTGTACGAAGGGCACAAGCTATACGGCGGAAATGCGAAGATGATGCAGGAGTTCGGGCTCGAAGCGGATGAGACGAGCGAATACACACTCTTCTATTTCGCCGTAGACGACCGGGTGGTTGCGCGCTTCGAGCTTCGCGATATGCCTAAAAGCGGGGCCAAGGAGGCAATAGCCGATATCCGCAGGCTCGGCATAGATATTATAATGCTTACGGGAGACAACGAGAAAGCCGCGGCAAGGGTGGCGAAAGAGGTGGGCATACCTACCTTCAAGCACTCGCTGCTGCCGAATGAAAAGGCTGCCGAGATAGATATTCTGCATGCGGAGGGGCGCCGGGTGGTGATGGCCGGAGACGGCATAAACGACGCCCTGGCACTCAGCAAGAGCGACATAGCCATAGCGATGGGAAGCGGCTCGGACGTTGCGCTGGAGGTCAGCGACGTGGTGCTTCTGGACGACCGCATAACCTCGCTGCGCGACGCCTTTTTGATAAGCCGCAGAACCTTCAGGTTTGTAAAGCAGAACCTCGCCATCTCGATTCTCTACAACACCGTAACCATTCCGCTGGCGATAGCGGGGTATGTCATACCTCTTGTCGCGGCTCTGTCGATGAGCCTCAGCTCTTTGATAGTGGTAGGCAACTCGATGCGCATCAAATCGGCCTTTAAAGAGAAAAATTAAGTTTATGTGCAGTAGCTGCGTGATAGCATTTACCAAACTATAATCCGATTTTACGCAGAAAGCGTAAAATCGTCTCGAAATCATGGATTTCGAAGCTTTAGGGGGTTGTAGGGCCGCACAGGCCCTGCCAAATTGCGGGCTTAGCCCGGAGTTTGCGTAACATGAATGTCTTACGCAGAAAGCGTAAAATCGTCTCGAAATCATGGATTTCGAAGCTTCAGGGGGTTGTAGGGCCGTCCAGGCCCTGCCGAATTATGGGCTTTGCCCGTAATTTGAGTAACATCAAAATAGAAGGTTGGATATGCAGTATGTAGATATGAGTTCGGATGAGTTCCTGGCGGAGTTGGAGAAGACCAAAAAGTTTACCGACAAGGTGTGCAAGCAGTTCGGATGGGTATATAACCCCAACGAAGAGGTGAACGAGGGTGTCACGATGGGACTGGCGCGCAACAAGATGCTTTACGGAAAGCGGTGGTGCCCCTGCTTCATGGTTATAGAGGATGAAGAGGGAAACCACAAAAGCGCGGACGACCGCCTCTGCCCCTGCAAACCGGCGATAGAGAAGGAGATTCCCGAAGAGGGCAAGTGCCACTGCGGGATCTTCTGTACTCCAGAGTATGCCGCCACTCATGATCACTGATTCTTTCGAGTGCGGTGTCCGCGGAAGGGAGCCGGTAGAATGGTAGTGCATATTGTCATGTTTCGGTTCAAAGAAGAGGGCAGAGAAGAGAATATAAGGCGGGTCAAAGCGACGCTCGAAGCCCTTGTGGAAAAGATAGAGCCGCTTCGATCCATGGAGGTCGGTGTAGGTTTTCTGCACTCGGAGCGCTCGATGGATCTCGTTTTGACCTCCGTTTTCGATGACAAAGAGGGGCTCGAGAGCTACCGTGTCCACCCCGAGCACCTCAAGGCCGTGGAGCTCATAAAAGAGGTTACAGTAGAGAGCAGGGTGGTAGACTACGTAAAGGGTGAGGGTTGAGCTCCGGAATACTCGCGATGATGCTCGGCATCTCCACGCTGCTGGGCGCGCTCGGCCTACTCGCGCTTTTGTGGGGGCACAGAACCGGCCAGTTCGAAGATCACCACAAATTCATCGACGGTGCTCTCTATGACGGTGAAGAGGAGCTCAAAGACGCCATTTTGATGGAACAGAAGCGCAAAGAGGCCAAAGAGCACCCCCGAAAAGAGAAGCGTGAAGACAAAAGGGTCATGCCCGATTGAGAGGAGTTTGAGTGGGACCGGCATATATGCCAACCGGCGGCCATGTCATAAACAGTGCGGCACTCCCCAGTTTTCTCGTGTGGGCCGGGCTGATTGTGCTGATAATGGCGCTTGTATGGCTGCTTGAGAGATGAAAAAGGCACTATTTCTCGACCGTGACGGGGTTATAAACATAGACCGCGGTTATGTGGGCAAAATAGAAGATTTCGAGTTTGTAGACGGAGTTTTGGATCTCATATACGAGGCGCAAAAGAGAGGTTACATCCCGATAGTGGTAACGAACCAGTCGGGAATCGGCAGGGGCTACTATAGCGGCGAAGATTTCGAAAAGCTCACCTCGTGGATGGTGCGAAAGATGCGTGAAAGAGGCATTGTGATCGACCGTTCACATATCTTTTTCTGCCCGCACAGACCGGACGAGGGGTGCGAGTGCCGCAAGCCGATGCCCGGAATGTTTCGCGAGGCGCAGGAAAGATTCGGCATAGATATGGCAGCCTCGTGGATGATAGGCGACAAGCCGGGCGACATAGAGGCGGCCAAGCGCGCAGGTGTGGGGCACACCTATCTTACGGAGAGAAACAGAAGAATCGATATAAAGGAACTGCATGGACTTTAACGGCAAAAGCATACTCATAACCGGTGGTGCAGGCTTCATCGGCTCCAACCTAGCCCACTGGTTCGAGAAGAACTATCCGGAGGCGAAGGTGGTCGTTTTCGATCTCTTCCGTACGGGTGAGACTTTCGACAACGGCAACCTGAAAAGCTTCGGACACTACAAGAACCTCAAAGGCTTCAGGGGCGAGATAATAGCCGGAGACATCACGAAAAGAGAGGATCTCGAACGGCTCGAAGATTTCAGCTTCGACTACATATTTCACGAAGCGGCCATCAGCGACACGACGGTGTATGACCAGAAGATCATGATAGATACGAACCTCAACGCCTTCAAAGATCTTCTGCAGATGGCAAAGAGGATGGACGCCGCGATGATCTATGCCAGCTCGGGCGCCACATACGGCAACGCACCGGCACCACAGACCGTGGGCCGTGAAGATCCGGCGAACATCTACGGCTTCAGTAAACTGGCGATGGACAACCTTGCGTACGAGTGGATGAGAAAGAGCGACCGCCCCATAGTGGGCCTTCGCTACTTCAATGTATACGGCCCGAGGGAGTTTTTCAAAAACAAAACCGCCTCGATGGTGCTTCAGTTCGGCCACCAGATACTCGCCGGCAAAAACCCGAAACTATTCGAAGGCTCCGACAAAATCCTGCGCGACTTCATATACATAGACGATGTGATCCAGGCCAACATAAAAGCGTGCAACCCCAAAAAGAGCGGCGTCTACAACGTAGGAACCGGAAAGGCCAGAAGCTTTCAGGAGATTGTGGACATACTCCAAAAAGAGCTTGGAACAGATCTTGAGTGCGAATATATCCCAAACCCATACATAGGGCAGTACCAGTTCTTCACCCAGGCCGACATAGAACCGACAAGAGAGTTTCTGGGGTATGAGCCGGAGGTGACGCTGGAAGAGGGGATAAGGCGCTATATTCCGGAGATTGTGCGGGTTTTTGAGGAAGATCGATAGTTGTTGGTTGTTAGTTATTCGTTATTAGTCGATGGTGGAAGGTTGTAGGTTTTAGGTTGTAGGTTTTAGGTTGTAGGTTTTAGGTTGTAGGTTTTGGGTTGTAGGTTTTGGGTTTTGATTGGGAGTAGAGATGAAATGCGAGAAGTTGGAAGTATGGAAAAAATCGGAATGAAGATCGAATATATTGAAATGAATCGGGGAAAAGAGAGAGTCGATACGATCGAAAGTATCAGCCGTATGATAAATAGACCTAAAACCCAAAACCCAAAACCCAAAACCCATAACCGTCGACCGGAGGTTTCCCATGCGTAAATACGCCTCCCTCCGCCCTTCCGTTCTTGTTGTCGGTGATTTGATGATAGACCACTATCTTTGGGGAAAGACGGAGCGTATCTCTCCCGAGGCTCCGGTGCCGGTTATAGATGTGCAGAACGAGAGCGAGGTGCTCGGCGGTGCGGGCAATGTCGTGAACAACCTTATCGCCCTCGGTGCGGATGTGAGCGTGGCCTCCGCCATAGGAGAAGACGAGAATGGAAAGCGTCTTTCGAAGATGCTCGGAGCTCTCGGTGTCGGGACTGATGCGCTGATAGCCGACAGGGAGAGAAAGACTACCAGAAAGAGCAGGGTGATAGCTTCACAGCAGCAGGTGGTACGCTTCGACAGCGAAAGTAGGCAGGAGATTACGAAAGAGACGGAAGACAAGATATTATCATCCGTGCAGCGGCAGCTTTTGACGACAGACATCATACTTCTTTCCGACTACGGCAAAGGTGTGCTCAGCGAGAGGCTGACCCGGCAGATCATAAAGATGGCGAGAGCAAGCGGTGTAAGGGTGCTCGTAGACCCGAAAGGGCGCGACTACTCCAAGTACAGCGGCGCTACGCTCGTGACGCCGAACAGAAAAGAGGCGAGCGAAGCCACAGGCATACCCATCGTCGATAAAGCCGCACTCGAAGAGGCGGGCTTCAAGCTCAAAAACGAACTTGGGCTCGATATGGCGATGATAACGCTTTCGGAGGAGGGGATGGCGATCTTCGACGAGACGATGCGGACGATCCCGACAGTGGCGAAAGAGGTTTACGACGTAACGGGCGCCGGAGATACGGTGCTTTCGACCCTTGGCTTTGTCCTTGCCTGCGGCGGCGACATAGACGAAGCGGCCCGCATAGCCAACGCTGCGGCGGCGGTAGTGGTGGGCAAACTCGGAAGCGCCACGGCCTCATGGGATGAGATAATAGCCTACGAAACGACCCTGCACGACTCCACCACGGAGCACCGCATAAAAGATAGAAGCGAGCTAGAAGAGAGTCTGAAAAGGCTCAAAAACGAGGGTAAACGCATAGTCTTTACTAACGGATGTTTCGATATACTTCACTTAGGACACGTAAAGTACCTTGAGAAGGCGAAGAGTTTCGGCGACGTGCTCATAGTGGGTGTGAACTCCGACTCTTCGGTCAGGCGGCTCAAAGGCGAAAGCCGCCCGGTAAACCCGCAGTTTGATAGGGCCTACCTGCTGGCGGCTCTCGATGCGGTCGATTTTGTTACGATATTCGACGAAGATACACCCTATGAGCTCATCAAGATCGTCGAGCCCGACGTTCTGGTAAAAGGGGGAGACTACGAAGGCAAAGAGGTGGTGGGCAGCGACATAGCCAAAGAGGTTAGGCTGGTCGACTTCGTAGACGGCAGAAGCACCACCAAAATTATAGAAAACATTAACAAGAAGGAGAGAAAGAGTGATTAAAAAGAGTATTGCGGCGGCACTGATCGTATCTACGACACTCATGGCGCAAAACAGCGCGGAGATAAACCTGAACTCGAACGACATAGAGGTTGCTGGAAGCTACCAGACGGGCTACGGCTTCTCTTACGACGGCAGAAGCAGCCGAAACTACCTGCATGCACGCTACCTCTACAGCGGAGAGAGCAGCACGCAGGGCAAAAACCTGGGAGAGATCGGGTACCTCGCAACCGGTACTGTAGGAAGCTTTACGAGGCTTCGTCTGGGCATCGGAATAATGGCTTCGGCGGCAGACAGCTACTTTGCCGTACCGCTCGGGATCAGCGCGAAATATCAGCTTCCCATCGAGTGGCCCGTAACCCTGAGCGCATCGTTCTACGCGGCTCCCGACCCGCTTGTTTTCGGTGACGGCAACGGCTACAGCGCCTACCGCATAGGCCTCGAGTCGCAGATAATCCCGAACGCCTCACTCTACGGCGGGTACAGAAACATAGACCTCAAGTATGAAAACGGCAGAAAAAATTTCAACGACGGATGGTACGTAGGCGTCCGATTTTACTTTTAAGGTAAAGATATGCTGACGGTAATAGAAAAAGAGCTCGAAGCGCACAAACAGACCCTCGAGAGCGTCATAGAGGGGCTGCAGCACTTCATCTATACGGCGGGCGTCATAATGACAGAGACGATAGAGGGCGGAAACAAGGTGCTTCTGTGCGGAAACGGCGGAAGCGCCGCCGACGCGCAGCACATAGCCGCCGAGCTTACCGGCCGCTACAAAATAGAGCGCAAAGGGCTTCCGGCCGTCGCGCTGACTACCGACACCTCCGCCCTGACGGCCATAGGCAACGACTACGGCTTCGAATATATCTTTTCAAGGCAGGTAGAGGCGCTCGCGCAAAAAGGGGACCTGCTCATCGGCATCTCCACCAGCGGCAACAGCGCCAACGTCGTCTACGCCATGCAAAAAGCCAAAGAGATGGGCTGCAGAGTCATAGGCCTAAGCGGCAAAGGCGGCGGCAAAATGAACGACGAGTGCGACCTGAATATCATAGTTCCTTCCGATGACACCGCACGTATACAGGAGATGCACATCCTCATAGGCCACATACTCTGCCAGCTTGTAGATAACGAATACAGATAGAGCGGCAGGCTTCCTCTTTTTAAAGCAATGATTCAAACTGCGACCGGAGCTTTTCCGGTTGCGGGGTTTTGGTTAGTGTTAAATCCATTTATTTTCAACTCTTTAACCCTGTAAACTTCACGTAGACTCTACCTTGACTGACATGTTTCACCGTTTTAAATGCATTTTTGTAGGCTGTATTTTAAATAACCATTGTCAAAATAAAATATTTTATACTATAATTCTGACGATAAAAGTGAAAGAGGAACGCTTCATGGTGAAAAATCGGCGACAAGCGGGTTTTATGAGTTTGATCTTTGGATTTTTGGTTATATGGGTGTTTGCCGGGTGTTCAAATAACAATACGCCTCCTGTAGCCAAGGCGGAGGTAAACGCAAGCAGTGTAAAAATAGGTGAAAACGTTCATTTCAGTGCAGCCGGTTCCTTGGACAGCGATGGGCAAATCGTAAGTTATACCTGGAAAGATGAATCGGGTTCGTTAATTGGCAACTCAAAAGAGTTCGACCATATTTTTGCTACCGCAGGTACGTATACGGTAACTCTTAACGTCACGGATGACGGTGGGTTGAGCGATAGTGACAGCGTTACAGTGATCGTAAAAGAACTAAAAAAACCGATAGCCCGTATCGATGTCGATGCGGTATCGGCTGCCGTTGGTGAAACTCTCCATTTCGATGCCGGTGCTTCCAGTGATACCGATGGAGAGATAGTAAAATACCGATGGCTCGACGATACCAACACTACCATTTCGAATCAAAAGAGCTTTTCGCATGCTTTCACAACTTCCGGTAAACATACAATCACACTTTTGGTAATAGACAATGACGGACAGGAGGGTAGAGCCACTATCGTCATTGATGTAGAAGCACTGCTTGTTTCACTCTCTTTGGAAGCAGATAGACTCTCTTTGGAGGTAGGTGAGACTGCCAAGGTTACCGCAATCGCCCACTATAATGACAACACGGTGCGCAATATAAACGATTCCGTAGTTTGGGTGGTGGCAGATACAAGTATACTTACAGTCGATTCAAACGGTACCGTCAAAACACACAAAAGCGGTACTACCACCTTACAAGCGAAAATGGGTGACAAGGTATCCAATATACTTACTTTTGAAGTTGTAGAACCTGTAGTGTTGAAATCGATATCCGTCTCCCCCAACCCTGTAAAACTAAGGGTAGGAAGCAGTGTTCAGACAACGGTTATGGGACACTACTCTGACGGCTCTACAAAAAACATAGATAATGCAGATTACAGCATAGCCGACACAAATATAGCTTCCGCGGACGATGTGGGAGAGATAGAGGGCTTGGCAGAGGGTACCACCGCTTTGCATATACGAGCCGGCGCGTTTACGATTTCAGCGAATGTAACGGTGGCAAAAGAGCTCAACACGACCAACTTCAATTTCACCGATTTTGGAAGCAAATACTTGGACCAAATCCCGGTAGATGCAAATTTGACAAGATATGATGAAAAACGCTTCTGTATGATAACAGGGCAGATATTCGGTGAAGACGGTTCCCCGCTTCGGGGTGTGAGCGTATCTATACATAAGCACCCGGAGTATGGAACCACGCTTACAGACAGCAACGGTACCTACGCCATACCGGCCGAAGGCGGCTTGCAACTAACCATACGCTACCGTAAAGAGGGGTTCACCACCGTAGATAGAAAAATTCAGGCTCCGATTCAGGACTGGGTAAGAACTCCGGATGTGACCATGCTTACAGTAGATACCAAAGTCACAAAGATAAACTTGACCGATCCTGCTCCTCAGGTGCACACCTCTACTCCTATAGTGGATGATAGGGGGGAGCGTGCCGCGACACTGGTCTTCGACGGTGTGACCAAGGCAGTCGTGACTGCACCGGATGGCAGTACGAGGGAACTTAGGGAGATAGATGTACGCGCTACGGAGTTCAAGACACCCGAGTCAATGCCCTCGGACCTGCCAAATACGTCTGCATACACATACTGTTCTGATCTTACGATCGATGGTGTCGATGATGATGAAGAAGTAAGCTTCGATGCCCCGGTGGTGATGTATGTGGATAACTTTTTGGGGTTTGATGTGGGAGAGATAGTTCCCGTAGGGTATTACGACAGGAGTGCCGGCGAATGGAAAGCCTCCGAAAACGGCGTGGTTGTAAAACTCCTCGATACCGACGGTGACGGCAAGGTAGATGCTTTGGATAGTACGGGTGACGATCTGCCGGATGATCTTAACGGCAACGGAACTTTCAGCGACGAGGTGGCGGGACTCACGGAAAATGCTTCATACATAGCGGGTAAAAGTTACTGGCGGGCCGAGATTACACATTTTACGCCCTGGGATCACAACTGGCCGTTCGGACCGCCGGATGATGCGGAAGATCCGAAAAAACCTGATACAGACAGTGACGATGCGCCGCAGGGAGACTGTAATGCAAATATCAGCTCGTATGTAACCAAGAAGAGCAGGGTATTTCATGAAGATATCCCCATAGCGGGGGCCGACATAACCTTGCACTACTCTTCAAAAAGGGTAGAGGGATATAAATTGGCCATAGATGCCGAAATAGATACCACCGACGCCCCCGGCTCGGTACTGAGTGCCGTAGCCACCCTTTCTGTGGCCGGCAGAGTCTTTAAGCGGCCGCTGAAACTGGGGAAAAACAACGAACTCTCTTTTGAGTGGGATGGAAAAGATGCATTGGGCAGAAAAGTTTCGGGGAGATTCACCGCAGCCATAACGGTAAAATATACCTATCCGATGGTTTACTACAGTGCAAATTCCGCTTTTGCAAGTGCATGGGCTAGGGTTGGAAGCTGGGCAACCGCCATAAAGGGAAGATCTACTATAGATTTTACCCAAACCAAAAAGATTAAATTAAATATTGAATCGACCCCCCACAATAATTCGAATATAGCGAACGGATGGACTTTTTCAAATATACACTTCCTCGGTGCAGGTACAATATTTAAAGGGGACGGTACAAAAATAGAAAAAGATATAAATTTGCAGGATGGATTAGTCGCCTATTATCGTTTTGAAGAGAATACAAAAGACAGTTCATTAAACGGAAACCACGCAGAGGGAGTAAATAACGTAGAATATGTACCGGGAGTCACAGGGAGTGCGGTAAAACTGAACGGCAAGAATTACATTAAACTTAATGAATCTATGAAAACACCTTATCTGGGGCTTTCCGCATGGTTCAATACGACATCGACAAAGCGTGGCTACGATAACAATATGATGCTCATAAGGCTTCGAGACTATGGATACGTTGTTTCACTAAACAGTCAATTCATAGGCAGTGTAGGAGCATGGCTGTATAGCAGGGACCGATATCTCGGCTATGTAACGGAAAAGGCGTATAATGACGGTAAATGGCACCATCTTGTACTGAACTTTTCAAATAAAAAATATCAATTGTATATAGACAATGAACTGATGCATGAAAAGGAAGGTAACTTTGCCCCGATCAACGGCGGCGGAGGCGGCTTCAGTATAGGAAGAGACGGTAGCCATCCGTCAGATTATTTTGTAGGTAAAATAGATGAGTTTAAACTATATGACAGGCCGCTTACCGATAGGGAAGTCAGTACGTTGTATCAATTTGGATTATACGGTGACAGCAAGTACGAGTATGATACGGCAAATATTTCAGACAGAAATTTGGAATATGAATTTGACATAGACGGAAAACACATTTCTACAAAGTCATACCCGGATAAAAAACTTTTAGAAACCTACACATACGATGATAACAGCCGTCTGATCGCCATTACAGACAGGTTCGGACAGACCGTTACCATCACAAGGGATGCGAACGGAAATCCGATCAAAATCACGGCACCGAATGGACAGGTCACTACTCTTACAGTAGATGAAAACGGTGATTTGATAGAGGTGGGTTATGAAGATGACTCAAAATATACATTTACCTATTTTGACGGCTCGCTCATGGATACCATGACCGACCCCAACGGTAACGTCATCACTCATGTGTGGAGCGATACGGGGCGAATAGTGGAAGAGATAGACGGCCTCGGCGGTTCATACAGCTTCTTGCGTGATGTAAGGGGAGGTGAGACTGTTTACTCTACAGTGTTACCGGAGGGTGAGACAACTACAAGCAAAGATGTGAAGCTGCCCAATGGAGATACGCAATCGACCGTCACACTTGCTACCGGTGAGACGGTAACGGCCACTTTCGCAAAAGATAAAAGCGCTACGACGATCCAAAGAGACGGCGTAGAGACAAAATATATTTATACCGTCGACCCTTTGACAGATCAGCGGGTGTTGGCTTCAAAAGAGATTACCCAGCCGAGTGGACTGAAACAGAAAACGACATATTCAACCGCCTATGAGGGCAACGAGACACATACCGACACAAAAACCCAAGTGATTTCAGTGAACAACAAAAGCACTACTCGGGTTGTAGACTACAACAATGGTAGAGAGACCTTTACGACACCGCAAGGCAGAACAGCTGTGCGAACCTACGATACCGATACCTTGCTAACCCAAAGCATCAGTGTGGGAACACTGACCCCCGTAACCTACACCTATGACTCAAAAGGCAGGCTCGTCAAAAAGAGTCATGGGGAGAGGGATACCACATACACCTATGACAGCCGCGGCAACATAGCTTCCATAACGGATCCCAAGGGCCGCACCACCTCATACGGCTACGACATCATGGATAGATTAATCGACGTCACCTACCCAAATGGCGCCACGGAGCACTTCAGCTATGATGCCAACGGCAACCTGCTTTCGCGTACCGTGCCGACTTCTGCAACCCACAGGTTCACTTACAACGGCGGTGATCTTGCCGATAGCTACACCAGTGCATTGGGTAAACAGACTACCTATAGTTACGACAAAAGCGGACACCTGATACAGATTGTCCGCCCAAGCGGAAAAAAGGTCACTTACGATTACGACAACGGACGGTTGACAAAAATCACCACGCCGGAAAACAGCGTAGAGTACAGTTACCTATTTGCAGACAAGGTCGACAATATTACAAAAGGAGGCGAAACGGTAAGCTACGGCTACGACGGCACACTGCTGACAACCAAAACCTTCTCCGGTACCCTGAACCGGACTATAAGCTACGACTACAACGACGACTTCCGGCTCATCGGCGCCACATACGCGGAGCAGACGGAAACATACAGATATGACGACGACGGACTCCTCATAGCAAGCGGCCGCTATACGCTTACACGGCATGCGCAAAACGGCTATACGACAAAGCTGACCGACGGCACCTACACGCAAAACAGGAGCTACAACAGCTTCGGTGAGATTACCGGAGTTTCCGACAACACTTTCGGCTACGAAATAACCGCCCGCTACCCCGACGGCAGAATACGGCAAAAGAGAGAGACGCTAAACGGTACCACTGTCACCTACGACTATAGCTACGACGATATGGGAAGGCTCACAGAGGTGGCAAGAGACGGCACTTTGGTCGAACTATATACCTATGATGCCAACGGAAACCGCCAAAGCACCACTGTAAACGGCAAGACGACCGTAGCCTCCCATACACTTGACGACCAACTGGAAGTATACGGCGAGAACAGATACCTATACGACGATGACGGCTACCTGATAGAAAAAACCGCACCGGAAGGCAGCACATACTACATATACGACACCCTGGGCGCACTGACGGATGTCGCGCTGCCGGACGGTACCGAAATACACTACATCACAGACCCGCTCAACCGCCGCATCGCCAAAGAGATCAACGGCACCATCGTAGAGAGATACCTCTGGGAAGACCTCACGACCCTGTTGGCGGTCTATGACAAAGATGACAACCTTGTGTGGCGCTTCGAGTATGCAGACGGCAGGACGCCCGTAAGCATGACAGACGGCACGGGAGGGAGATTCTACCTGCATTACGACCAGGTAGGAAGCCTCAGGGCCGTTACCGACGCAGACGGCAATATCGTTAAAGAGATCGTTTACGACAGTTTCGGTAATATACTTAACGACACCGATCCAAGCCTTAGAGTGCCGTTCGGTTTCGCCGGCGGGCTCTACGACCCCGACA
>WFYC01000018.1 GCA_015490295.1 Hydrogenimonas sp.
CGGATTTGTCGCCACTACCCAGAGCGCCTTTATCTCTCCACGCTCTATCGCCTCTATTATCTGCGGGTAGGCGTATCCGCGCGCCGTCGGCACAAGCTCCCGGGGAACGCCCACAATCTGCGCGTACTCCACTCTATCCTCTTCGCTCGCGAAGTTCCTATAGCCCGGAATCGAGCTGGTAAACCCGCTCTCCCTTGTGCCCATCGCGTTGCACTGGCCGGTAATACTCATCGGAGCGCCGCCAGGTTTGCCGAGATTTCCGGTCATTAGGGCGAGGTTGACTATCGCACTTACGGTGTCGGTGCCCATGGCGCTCTGGTTTACACCCATCGTCCACGCACTCATCGCCGCATCGGCACCGGCGTAGAGCCTAGCTACCTCGTAGAGGGTCTTTACATCTATGCCGGTTATGTGCGCAACCTCCTGCGGCGGGTAGTTTTGGATACCCTTTATAAACTCCCTGTATCCCGAAGTGCGCTCGTTTATGAACTTCTCGTCCATCCACCCCTGCTCCCAGATTATGTAGCAAATACCGTTTATCAGGGCCAGATCGGTTCTCGGTTTTATCGGCAGGTAGATGTCGGCCATGTTTGCGGTTTTGCTGTGGCGCGGGTCGACCACGATGATGGTCGGCTTTTTGCCTCTTACCTGCCTGTTTCGCGCTATGTGGAGTTTGAGAATCGGATGGTTGTCGGCTATGTTGGCGCCTATCAGCATTATCACCTCGGCATGGCTGAAATCTTCGTAGCAGCCGGGAGGGCCGTCGCTTCCGAAGTTCTGCTTGTACCCCATGACCGCACTCGCCATGCAGAGAGTCGTGTTTCCGTCGTAGTTGTTGGTCTCGAGCCCGAGCTGTACGAACTTTCCGAGCGTATAGAACTCTTCTGTAAGCAGCTGCCCGGTGGAGATCACTGCGACGGACCTTTTGCCGTGCTCACTCTGAATTCGCTTGAAACTGTCGCTGACCTTTCTGAAAGCCTCGTCCCACTCCACCTGCTCGAAACCGTCGCCCCTTCTCATCATAGCACCCGGAAGGCGCGTGGGTGCTCTCACCATCTCGTGTTCGCTCAGGCCTTTCGGGCAGAGCGTACCGCGGTTTACCGGGTGGTCGGGA
The DNA here is from genome assembly GCA_015490295.1 of Hydrogenimonas sp. Lineage (GTDB taxonomy): Bacteria > Campylobacterota > Campylobacteria > Campylobacterales > Hydrogenimonadaceae > Hydrogenimonas. The sequence goes on from WFYC01000018.1 coordinate 1,115, forward strand.
TCGCCCTTCACATATACCGGGTCGCCATCTTTGACCCCTATATAGAGGCCGCACCCCACCCCGCAGTAGCCGCACGTGGAGCGGACCCACTCCTCAGGAGCCCTCTCTTTGGCCACTTTGCCGAAAAAGGGGTCGTCCACGAGCGCATACTTATCCTCTTTTATATCGAGTCCCAGAAACTCTTTTATCTTCTCAATCATTTTCAATCCCCCTGAATCAGTGCCGCTGGTTGCCGGCGAAGAAGTTTCCGGCAAGTCCGAGCGGAACGACGGTTCTGTAAAAAAGGTATCTGCCTACGAGCTCGCTCGCCGTGGCACCTGCAAGCGCCGCAAACAGGAAAAATGCGGCCGCCGCGCCCATATTGGCCGCGGCGAAGATTATGGCAAGCATAGGCATACCTATCGCGAATATCCCCAGCGTATAGAGCCTTACCTTTTTAAGCTGCCCGAAATGCTCCTCCAGAAGCCTTTTGGTGCGGCTCAGCTGGTAGTAGAGCGGATGCTCCTTCTCCAGATACCTGTAGAAGACCATCTCTTCATATATAAGGTGCATCTGGTATAGCCCAAGCATCAGCGTGGGCGCAAGAAGCGCCAGCACACTTCGCGCCTCCGAGCCCAAAGAGAGTACGAAAGCCACCAGCAAAAAGCCCAGATAGCCGGCCCCCATAAACCTAAGTGTGGTGGAGCGGCGATTCCATGCCGGACGCGCCGGAACGCGGTAGATCATAGACTGCGCATAGATGCCGTAGATTCCAAGTACCGCTATCGGAATCTCCGTCAAAAGCTTGAGCCACGGCGGAGCGCCGAAGAGATATAGAAGCGCCAAAATAGTGACACCGGTGGCATATGCTCCAAGCGCGGCCGCCTCACGGCTCAGCCACGAGGTTTTAAGGTTTTTCATCGCCGTCATCGCAAGGGCCGGACGCCCCAAATGCAGGGCCGACAGCGGCAGGCCTACGGCGGCCGGAGCCAGAACGGCCAGCACCATCCAGAGATTGGGTGCGGGCAGATCGAGCCCTAGCAGGTGCAGAAGCTCGCCGAAAAAGAGGGCCGTAAAGCCGCCGACACTCATCTGCGTCAAAACGGTCATGAATACCAGCGGAAACTCCGGATGGGCGGGTTTTAGTATATGCTCGTCGGCCGGGCGTATCTCGCCCTCTCCGATCTCGGGCAGGGTATAGCGCGTAGTGGGCTTGGTTATCTCCACATCGGGAAGGTGCGGCGCGACTCCCTCCTTTTTCATACCGTTTTCTATCCACTCATCCTTGTCGACCACTTCGATGCTAATGGCCCCCGCCGGGCACGCCTGCACGCAGGCCGGCGTCTGCTTCGCCTCCAGCTTGTCGACACACATGTGGCACTTGGTCACGATGCCGCGCTCTTTGTGAAATACGGGCACTTCGTAGGGGCAGTTCCATGTGCAGTACTGGCACCCTATGCAGTCTTCGTCGACATGGTAGACAATGCCGTTGTCGAGTTTTATGTAGCTGTTTGTAGGGCATCCGTTGAGGCATGCGGGGTCTATGCAGTGGTTACAGCTCATCGAGTTGAAGAGCTGAAGAACGTCGGGGAAGCTTCCGGTCTCCATCTCTCCGACGCGGCGCCACTTGATCTCTGCCGGATTGTTGTTCTGCTCGTTGCAGGCCACTTCGCAGCAATGGCACCCCACGCATGCGGTCATGTCGAAGTGGAAGCGGTACTGCTCTCCCGGTTTCGGCTCCGGTATGTCTATGGAGTAGTTGCCGCACTGCATTCCGGTCTGCGCCTTGTGCTCCAGGAAACTATCTATAGCGCTCTTGGCTTCGCCCATCGTCTCGACCCCTCTTCCCGAACTGGGTTATAGTTGTACGGATTATAGCACTACAGAGAGATAAAAGATGGGTAAAATTTAATCACCGGTTTTACGCAGAATGTGTAAAATCGTCTCGAAATCTTTTGATTTCGAAGCTTCAGGGGGTTGTAGGGCCGCACAGGCCCTGCCAAATTGCGGGCTTTGCCCGGAATTTGCGTAACATCGGTAAATCAGACGGCTTTCGGCGTCAATCTTTCAACTCCTCATCCTCTTCGCCGTCGGCCACTTTGGCTATGAGAAGCAGGGCGACCAGAAAGATGATCAAAAGAGCTATGATAAAATATGACATTACTCGAACCTCCGGTAGTTTTCGATATTCTCTTTCAAAAGGGCCACGAAACCGTTCCTGCTCTCCGAATAGCGAAAGATGGATCGAGGCAGGTACAAAGAGGCGTCCCCCATATCGAGAAGATAGCCGTTCGAAGAGGCTATCACGCGCCTGAACGAACTCCAGGGCACACACACCCCGTCGAGACATATGCCGCCCTCCTGAGCCTCTATCTTGATGGTTTTCCCGGCATTGGGCAGTTTTTTGAAAAAACGTTTCAGGGCGCTCCTTCTAAGAGGCCACCTTAGAAAGTACCAGTAGCTTACGAGTATCGTAGAAATAAGGAGCAGACCGTTCGCGCCGTATCGTATGGCACCGACTACGCCGAACTGGGTCATCGCTATGAAGAGCCACCCCACATAGCGGCGCCAGGAGTGCTTCATCTCGTAGTCGTATGCAAGCTTCGCCCCCTGCATGAAGGTCTCTTCATCCCAGCGGAGTTCGAGCTTCATGTTATCAGACATGCTCGTCGCTCTCCATTATCCATAGGTCGCTCTTTTTTATACAACCCTTCTCTTCGAGGCTCTCCAGGAGCTTCAGGGTTTCATCATAGAGCCGCTCGAAGCGGGCATTTTCACGGGCATACCTCTTCTGCTCCCTTTTCGCATACCACCATGCCGCGACGATGGAGAGAGCGAAAATAGTATATATGTACCACTGGTACGCTTTGAGATTGAGCAGAACTATGAAATACTGAACCGAAAAGAGAACGAAAAACTCAACCGAAAATATTATTACAAGAGTCGACGAGTGTGCGAAATCGAGCGTATACTTCTCTATCTCTCTCAGTACGGAGAGGTTAGAATTCACCTTTTCGGCCCTCTCTTTACACTCCCCTTCGAGCCCCTCGAGCGGAATGTCCTTAATGTGGATATTGCTCAGATTGTATTCGACATTGATCTGTTTGTACTCTCTTAGAATCTCCGGGTGTTCATGAAGAACCTGCAGAATCTCCTCGGTCCTCAATCTACTCTTTCCAAGAAGTTTCTGGACATCCTGCAAAATAAGATCGTAAAGTCCTACCGTCTTTATCTCGGTTGCCACACGTTCCAGGTTTGTCAACCCCTACCCCCTATATATATTATGGTCATTCGGTTTTATCGGCCCCGCCGCAGCGGAGCCTGTAAAACGGAAGGGCGGCCTAAGCCGTCCGTTGCTTAAGCCTTGACCGGTGCCGGCTCCGGTTCAGGCTCTATACCGTAGCTGGCGGTTGAATCTTTCGCGGGCATAAATATACCCACAAGTCCTTTGAGCCCCACACTCATCACTATATTGAAGAGGAATATGAACCACGCTATAAGCACCATCGACCCGAAGATAGCGGCACCAACCATCAGGGTATTGAACTCCCCATTGACGTAGAGGTGGCGCCTAAGCATACCGTCGAGCCCCGCCATACCCCCGAGCGCACCCATCCCGATACCGCCTATGAGATAGAGCCAGAAGTGGGCCCATGTGAGCTTTTTGGAAAAGAGCGTCGTATTGTTTGTCACAAGCGGCCAGAGCACATATAGGGCGCTATAAAGAGTCATGTAGAGACCGACTATCAGTGCGATATGAAAGTGCGCGAAGCTTATCCACTGCGTATTGTGCAAAACCCTGTTCATACCCATATCGGCCTGTATGATTCCGGCGGGTACCGCAAGCCCGAAACCAACAAGACCGCCCAGAAGATAGGCAAGTTCGGGAGACATTTTCAGCGGACGTGCCTTCCAGAGCGTCACGAGGGTGATAAAGAGCGCTAGACCCTGCGTAAGAAGCTCGAAGGCGGTGACCATCTCTCCCGAAACCAGCTTCATCATCTCCGGCTGAGGCTGGTCTGCAAGCAGGTGGTGGCTCCATACCATCCATGAGACAAAGAGTTCAAGCAAAAGGGCGGCTCTCGCAACATTCTCCATGAAGAGCTTCTGACCCGTAATGATGGTGGCAAGAAGGTACCACGAACCGGCTACATATATGAGAACGAGACCGTCGGCAACAAGATCAAGACCCCACCAGAACCAGTTTTTGTAAAGCAGAGCGTCTACGGCGTGTACATCCCAGGTAAACCCGGCCGACTCCGCTATCAGGTATACAAGTACCAGGATACCGGCGCTCAGAATAACTATGGCATCCAAAAAGGTGTCAACAGTACCGCGGAAAATGGCGACCACCGGAAGAGAGAGCGCAGGCTCTTTGCTGTATGGCGGCTTTCCGGTCAATTTATGTATCAGGTTCATGAGACCGTCTATACCGAAGCCCGATATCAGAAGCTCTTTAGTCGTCTTGTTCTTGTGCACACCGACCCTTGCGAAGATAGTCGCATATATATTGTATATGAATCCCATTGTTCCTACCATAATAAGCGCCACGCCTATTACGAACACGAACCCACCGACTATCTTGAACTGCTCCGTATCCGCCGGAAGCGGCCAGTAGAGAGTATAGAGCGGCGCATACTGCCAGATGAAGCCCGCTATCCACGCCATTGCCGTACCTATAGTAATCAGAAGCCATACCGCGTTGGCCAGCTTGATGCTGTAGAGCGGCTTTTTGGTCAGATAGGGCACAAGAAACATGAAGGCGGCAAAGACCAGCTGATAGGTCGAACCGAAGATCCCTACTATCGGGTGGACCGTCATTATCGAAAAGTAGTGGTCCGGTTCGAAGAACATCTTGGGAATCGGTGCGGAGGGTCCCGTCTGCACCATTCTCATTATCATACCCTCTATGGCCACCAGGCCGTAGAATAGAAACGACATGACAACGGCTCTGAGCGTCACCTTCTGCAGCGCATTGAGCCTGTTGTGGTCGAAATCGGTTCCGTTTACCAACGTTTTTACAAAACTCATCTCTATCCTCCTACTTGCTTGCCACTTTTTCGTTACAGCCGACGACCTCGACCGCATCTTTTACCAGCATAAGATCTTCGCCCGTATGCTCGTCATACTGGTGAGGACCCGCATACTCCGTAGAAGTCAGGTCGAACGATCCGCACTCGTGGAATGTCCATAGAAGATCGTTGTTGCGAGTCGGAAGAACCTGCATCTGCGTCACCATGCTTCCATCCTTTCTAAAAAGGCCGAAACCGTAGGTAAGGTCGCTGCTCGTTACATTGAACATAACCTTCTCCCCCACATTGACGACCATCTTCTCTTCCGGAAGCTTCCACCTATGTTTATCTATAGATATATGGTATTCGCGATCCGGTTTTATCTCGTGGCGCATGATATCTTCGGCAACCCACGGTATGGTGTTGTATGTGAAGATATGGTGCCCGACCCCTCCTGCAACCAGAAAGGCTATGTAGCCGTAAAAGGGAATACGCACGATCGACTTGGCCCTCTCTTTTCTACTCAGGTTGTAGCCGAACCATGCTATGACCGAAATGATCAGCAGCGCATAGATCGTGTAAGCCATCCAGTGAAATTTAAGAAGTTCCACCGAAGTCTTGAAATCCATCTTTGACTCCTCAATTAATATTTTACACGGAAGTATAC
>WFYC01000019.1 GCA_015490295.1 Hydrogenimonas sp.
CAAAGGTCGTTACTTATCTATTACTCGGTTGTCAAAGATCTCGCTATCTTAAATAACGCCGACAAACTCTCACTCAACCTCAACTCGAGGCCTCTCTGTTTGTGGACGGGAATTATAGCACCATAGAAACCGGTTGTCAAGAGAAATCGGGCTCAATTTGAAAAATTTTTTGAAAGATTTTGAAAAACAATGGTGTTTTGAAATTAAATCACTTTAATTACAGTTTTTTTCGTGTCTGCAATAAAGCGCGATATGAAGAAGATTATCGGGCAGATTTGCCCGCAAAAGGAAGAAGGGCACTTCCCCAAGTCAGACCGCCGCCAAATGCGTCAAGCAGCATCGTATCTCCATACTGGAGCCTCCCGTTCTCCCATATTTCGTTCATCGCCATGGGGATGGAAGCTGAGGAGGTATTGCCATATTTATTTACAGTAAGTACAACCTGCTCCTCTGAAAGATTCAAAGCATCCCCTACCGCTTTTATGATTCTATAGTTCGCCTGATGAGGGATGAAGTGTTTTATCTCATCGGAGGAGACTCCGTTGTCGTTTAGAATATTTACCACATCGCTTGTAAGTGTACGGACGGCTATCTTGAAGGTCTCATTCCCCTTCATCTTCATTGTACACAGCTTCTCTTCAATAACTTTTTGCGAGCATGGGTTTTTTACACCGCATCCGGGAGTCATGAGAAGGTCTCCATAGTTTCCGTCTGCCGATACGTGTATATCCGTAATGGCTTCACTCTTTTTGCGAGTTGCGCTGACCACGGCGGCACCGGCTCCGTCACCGAATAGGACACATGTGGTTCTGTCCGTATAGTCAACAATTGCGCTCAATTTCTCGGCACCTACAATGAGAACGTTTTTTTTCATTCCGGACTCGATAAAAGCCTTTGCAATTGCCAGAGCATAAATAAATCCAGTACAGGCTGCAGAGATATCAAAAGCGGTTACGTTGGTTCTGCCGAGTTTCGATGCGATGACACATGCTGTCGAAGGCATACACAGATAGTCAGGTGAGATGGTGGCACATACAATCATATCGATATCGTTGATCTTCAGACCGGCACGATGGATCGCGACTTTTGCAGCCTCTACGCCCATATCGCTCGTCAATTCATCCTCTCGTGCGATCCGCCGCTCTTTGATTCCGGTGCGTTTGGATATCCACTCGTCCGTCGTCTCCACCAAAGACTCGAAATCTCTGTTTGTCATAACCCTTTCAGGAACATATGCACCGATAGATTTTAAAGCGGCTTTCATTACTCTTATACCCTTTACGAATTCATAGATTCAAGACGCTCTCTTATCGCTTTGTTGACATCCGACTCAACAAATCTTATCGCTTGAAACATCGCATTTTTAATGGCTTTCGGATTACTCTTGCCATGGCTTATTATTGTGCACCCCTTGACGCCAAGGAGCGGTGCACCGCCGTACTCTGCATAGTCGGTCTGCTTTTTCAGTTTTCTGAAGACTCTCTTCATCAAGATAGCACCTGCAATCGCTACCGGAGAGTGTTTTACCTCTGACTTCAGGTAATGGCTTATAGTGTCTGCAACACCTTCGCTAGCCTTGAGCAGAACATTTCCCACAAAGCCGTCGCAAACCACTACATCTACAGAGCCGTTGAATATATCTCCACCCTCTACATTGCCCACAAAACTGTCCAACTGGCTTATGAGGGGATAGGCCGCTTTGGTTACATCGTTACCTTTGGAAGGCTCTTCGCCGTTTGAGAGAAGGCCGACCTTGGCTTTTGAGCATCCCAAAACCTTGTTTGCGTACGCATCTCCCATGACGGCGAATTGAAAGAGGTTTTCAGCATCACAATCAACATTCGCTCCTACATCAAGCACTACCGTCATCTTGCCGGTTATTGATGTAGGCATGAAAGTTGCGATCGCAGGTCTGGATATTCCTTTTATGCGACCGATTCGGAGTGTCGCGAGGCTCATAGTGGCGCCGCTGTGTCCTGCCGAAACGACGGCATCGGCTTTGCCGTTTCTAACCAGATCAACGGCAACATATATAGATGAGTTTCTTCTTTTAAGAGCGTCAGTAGCGTGTTCATGCATAGATATGACATCATCGCAATGAACAATCTCTACACGTTTTTTGAATTTTGGGGGAATGAGCGGAGTGATTTTGGTCTCGTCACCCACAAAAATCGGCAGATAGTTTCTCTTTTTCAGGGCGAAAATTGCCCCTTCTACAATCGGGTAGTGACCGAAGTCACCACCCATTGCGTCAATGGCGACTCGGACCATTTACGCTTTGTATTCACCTGTAAATTTGTTCATGCGGTGGGGCATTCTCCATGTACCGTCTTTATCTTTTACCGGTCTTGCAAGAGTTAGTTTGTAATGAGTTCTTCTTTTCGCCGCACGCGTCTTACTGTTTCGTCTCTTTGGTACTGCCATCTTCTTCTCCTTGACTTGTTTATATCAAATTTCAATTTCAAAATCTTCTTCACCTTCACACTCGGGACAAAGGTGATACTGGCTCTCAATCGATGCGATTTCACTTCTGCAAACCGAATCGAAATCGACAACTCCGTCGAGGCATTCTATCATATCTAGCGACTCTTCCACCTTAACCGGCCTGTCAACGGCTTCGAGAACAAACGACTCGTCCACAGATGCGCTAAAGCTATTGCCGCAGCGGTCACAGACAAAATCGGCTTCCCCTTTAAGTTTTCCTTCGATTGTGACTTTGTACCTTCCGCTCCTGTGAAAAGTCCCGAAGCACTCAATTCCATCCTCTTTTAGATGAAATTTGCCGGGAGACTCATGAATCTTGCGAAGTGGAATCTGCATCAAAGAGTATTCAGCTTATCTCTCTCTGGGCGAAGAAAAATGCTATCTCTTTTTCGGCATTCTCGAGGCTGTCGCTTCCGTGAACTGCGTTGGCGTCGATACTCTGTGCAAAATCGGCTCTTATGGTTCCGGGGGCCGCCTCTTTAGGATCTGTAGCACCCATCAACTCACGGTTTTTCGCAACCGCATTCTCACCCTCAAGCACCATGACTACAACGGGACCGCTCGTCATGAACTCCACAAGCTCACCGAAAAAGGGGCGCTCTTTGTGGACAGCGTAGAACTCGCCGGCATCCTGTTCGCTGAGCTGCAGTTTCTTCATTGCAGCTATACGAAGACCGCTGCTCTCAAACCTGTCGATAATCTTTCCGATCACACTCTTTGCAACCGCATCCGGTTTTATAATAGAAAGCGTTCGCTCCATGATGATTCCTCAAATAAATAAAATGGGTGGAATTATACACGAAGTTAGTTTAAGTTTTTTTAAAAGGTTGTAATAATGTTTTGTGAAAGTGATTTCGGCAGAAAAGGGTTCTGCCGAAATCGTAAGTAAGCAGTTGCTATTCTACTACAGGCTGATGCTCTGTACGGGCCTCTTCGGAGATATCGTCACGGCAAGTAGCACCTTCGGCACATACATCCCAGACTATACACCCTTCAGTAGGACACGCAGTGGCACATGCCGGCTCGTCATGGTATCCAACACACTCTACACACTTGTCTGCATATACGTAATAGATCTCTTCCCCAGTCGGATTATCCTCATCATCAACGATCGCTTCTACCGGACACTCGTCTATGCAAGCACCGCAGTTAATACAGGTATCTGTAATCAATACAGCCATTCCCAGCTCCTTTTTTCAAATTTAATCATCCGTACTATAACACAACAATTTTAAAAAGTATTTAAATGGCTCTCTTAGAGTCCCAGAGTGCTTTTGAGTGCTTCTATTTTATCTGTTTTCTCCCAGGTAAAGTCGGAAAGTTCGCGTCCGAAATGCCCATATGTAGCCGTCTGCCTATATATCGGGCGCAACAGGTCGAGCGACTCTATAATACCCTTGGGGGTCAAATCGAAAAGCTCGTGTATAGACTTTTCGATCCTGCTTTCATCCACTTTGCCGGTTCCGTGCGTATCTACCATGATCGAGACCGGCTCAACCACCCCTATAGCGTATGCGATCTGTATTGTCACTTTGTCGCAAGCTCCTGCAGCTACAAGATTTTTTGCAACATATCGCGCCGCATAGGCCCCGCTTCTGTCTACCTTTGTAGGATCTTTGCCGCTGAACGCCCCACCGCCGTGCGGGCAGCTGCCTCCATATGTGTCGACGATGATCTTCCTGCCTGTAAGCCCTGCATCTCCCTGTGGTCCCCCTATGACAAAACGTCCTGTAGGGTTGATATGGTAGGTTATATTATCGTCTATGAGCTCTTCGGGAATTACCTTATATATAAGCTCTTCAATGATTGCATTCTTCAATTTCTCTTGTGAAATATCCGGATCGTGCTGGGTGGATACCACTATTGTTTTGACTTTATTCGGCTTGCCGTCTACATACTCTACCGTAACCTGAGCCTTACCGTCGGGACGGAGAAAAGGGAGCGTACCGTCCTTTCTGGCTTTAGCCAGCCCTTCGGTGAGCCGGTGGGCAAGATATATCGGAAGAGGCATCAGTGTAGGCGTCTCCCGACATGCATAACCGAACATCAACCCCTGGTCTCCGGCCCCGATCGCACCGCCGCTTTGATCAACTCCCTGATTGATATCTGGCGACTGTTCACCGACACCGTTCAAAACTCCTGCGGATCTGTAGTCGAAGCCGTAGAGTGCATCGGTGTATCCTATCTGGCGGACAACCTCACGCGCTATATCCTGCATAGGTGCATATGTTTTGGTTTTGAGTTCGCCGGCAATGACGCAAAAACCGTTCGAAAGCATCGTCTCACAGGCGACTCGGGCGTTGGGATCACGTTCAATGATATAATCCAGAATCGCGTCGCTTATCTGGTCGGCCATCTTGTCGGGATGCCCTTCGGTGACGGATTCGGAAGTGAAGAGATAGCTTCTTGACACATATATCCTTTATTTATTTCTATTTTGGGGTTGATTATATCCAAATATTCGTAAAAAATTAATGCTTCCAAATTATCTATATTTTTATTTCATTGTGATATAATTTTCCCTCAAAAAATCTTATCAAGGGAGAATCCATCATGCTCGTAACCAAAAAAGCGCCTGACTTCACCGCAAATGCAGTTCTGGGGAACAATGAGATAGTTGACAATTTCAACCTCTACGAAAACTTCGGTGAAAAAGGTACTGTACTCTTTTTCTACCCTCTCGACTTCACATTCGTCTGTCCTTCAGAGATCATCGCGTTCGACCACAGACTAGACGAGTTCACAAGCCGCGGCGTCAATGTCATCGGTTGTTCGATCGACTCTCACTTTACGCACCTTGCGTGGAAGAATACACCCGTAGAAAAAGGCGGTATCGGGCAGGTACGCTATCCGCTCGTCGCCGATCTTACAAAAGATATCGCACGCGATTACGATGTACTTCTTGACGGTGGAGTCGCCCTTCGCGGTTCATTCCTGATCGATACGGACGGAACTGTTCGCCATGCGGTTATCAATGACCTTCCGCTCGGAAGAAACATCGACGAGATGATCCGCATGATCGATGCAATGCACTTTACAAACGAGCACGGAGAAGTATGCCCCGCCGGATGGCACAAAGGCGAAGAGGGTATGAAAGCTGATCCCGAAGGTGTCGCGAAATACTTGGAAAAGCACGCCGAAGAGCTCTAAAGCTCTAAGTTATAAAATCGGTCATGAGGGGCGAAAGCTCCCATGACTTCAATTACCCCGCAAATTGCAGGGGCTTACATCGCAAAAATCTCTATTAAATCCTTCCAAGACTCTTCAAAATCTTTTCGGCAATCTGCTCAGACAGCAGCCCCAAAGACTCTTCTACTCTTTTCGTCTTTCCGTGAGGGATAAATCTATCTTCGTACTCAAATGAATAAATCTCGATCTTTTGCAGAACTTCAGGAGTTACCGCCTCCATTATCGCCGATGCCACTCCTCCCTCTCTCGCACCGTCACTGAAAACGAACCATTTTGAAAATTTCATGGCCGCATCCTCAAGAAGTGCCGCATCAATAGGTTTAACAAAACGAAGATCCAAAACCGCTGCTTTTACACCGTCGTTCGCAAGCGTATCCGCCACTTTCACGGCCCTTCCGACTCCGTTTCCATAACCTACCAGCAGTATCTCTCCCTCTCTTTCCAAATACTCCGCTTTACCGAGCTCGAATCGGCTCGCCTCGTATCTTCCATTCTCGAGCATCATGGAACCGCGCGGATACCTGAAAGCACATGGAGTCGGAAAAGATGCCGCATATTCGACGGCAAGCTCCAAAGTCGCGTTGTCCCGGGGTGCAAAGAGAGTCAAATTCGGGATAATACGCAAGAAGCCTATATCGAAAGCTCCTTGATGTGTCTCCCCATCCTCCCCCACTATTCCGGCACGATCGATTGCAAAAGCGACCGGAAGGTTCATCAGTGCAATGTCGTGCACGACCTGATCGAATCCCCTTTGAAGAAATGTGGAGTAGATCGCTACAAAAGGCTTGAACCCCTCTTTCGCCAGCGGTCCCATCGAGGTAACGGCATGCTGTTCAGCTATTCCGACATCCCAGAAACGTTCGGGAAATCTCTCCATAAGCAGCTTCATTCCCGTACCGCTCGGCATTGCCGCAGTCACTCCGACAATCTTTTTATCGCTCTGCGCCAATTCGCAAAGTTTTTCACTGAAAATCTGCGTAGCGCTTTTGCCATTCCCTCTTTTCAGGATCTCTCCGCTCTCTTTGTCGAACGGACCTACGCCGTGCCAATGCTCGTAATACCCCTCCGCAATCTTGTACCCTTTTCCTTTGACTGTTTGGGCGTGTACTATTACCGGTTTTTGCATCTGCTTGGCGATTTCGAGAGTCTCTATCAGCTGTTCGATATCGTGCCCGTCGACAGGTCCGATATACTCTAGCCCCATCTCTTCGAAAAGGATACCGGGTGTGATCATGCGTATCCCCTCTTCCATCCTCTTGGCCATATATGCCGCGGAATCGGGAAAGTGCTCGAGCATCTTCTCCGTTCTCTGTTTGAATTTTTGATAAAAGGGGCTCGCCATCGCTTGAGAGAGTATACGGCTTATCGCTCCTATCGGTTTCGCTATGCTCATCTCATTGTCGTTAAGTATTATAACCGCAGGATACTTTTTGTCTCCCAATTCGTTGAGCGCTTCATAGACCATGCCCGCACTCATCGCACCGTCGCCTATCATAACGACCGGTATACGCTCCCTCTCTTCGCCTCTTAACCTGATCGCTTTGGCAGCCCCTACGGCCAAAGAAACCGAAGTTGAACTATGTCCAGCCACATAGTAGTCATACGGCGATTCGGAAGGCTTGGTGTAGCCGCTAATACCGCCAAACTGGCGAAGAGTTTCGAACTGTTCCCATCGATCCGTAAGGAGCTTGTGAGCATAGGCTTGGTGACTGACATCGAACAGAAAAGGGTCCTTTTTTGCATCGAAAACATAATGCATCGCGACAATTAGGTCGGTAGCCCCCAATGTGCTGCTCAGATGGCCGCCGTGACGGCTCACTACATCGAGTATCCGTTCCCGTATATCATCCGCCAGTTTTTCAAGCTCCGGTAGACTCATCTGCTTGATGTTTTTCATCGCTCCCCTTGCTTCACGGTTCCGAATACCGCTTCTTTAATTCTATCGAACCGGTGCATGATCTCTCCGTCGATATTTCCGATATCGCTCAAGATGATTACACCTCCTGCGCCGACAGCAGGATCGGCTACTATCTCTATGCCGTTGCCGTTCTCTTCAAGATCTTTTTTTACAAACTCATAATCGTCCGGATTGACCTTGAGAGTGATTTTAGCCGCCTCCTTCACCTCAGCAAGAAGAAGATGTGCAAGCCTCAAGGCCACCTCTTTCGAGTCGCTCTGAATCTCTTTCGCAACAACCTGCTTGGCAAGATCGAGTGCAGTCTCTATCAGCTCCTCTTCGATCGTATCGACCTTTTTGAGAAACATCTGCCTGCTCCGCTCCAGTGCTTCTATCGTGGCAGCAAACCGTTTTCTCTGCTCCTCTGCAGCCGCTTCGACCTGCTCCATGCAAGCTTTTCGGCCCGCCTCTTTCCCCTCTTCGAAAGCTGTGGCCTTCGCCTCTTCGATACGGCTTTCAAACTCCTGCTGCTGCTTTTCCAACTGCATCTGCATCTTTACAAGGTTTGTAGAGAGCTCATCCGCTTTCTTCAGCATTTGCTCGACAACCTCATTTTTCGGCTCAACGGTCGGAGGCTGCTGCATATAGTCTGCATGCTCTTCCTGCACTCTACCCTGACCTTCCGTCAGATCCTCGTTGGACGGAAGAGTCTCCTCTTTGACTACATCCTCCGAAAGTACTTTAAAATGGTATTTCTGAATCACATGGCCGCTGGTTTTGTCAGGCGGGATAACGGTTTCCATATTACTCTATCATCTCCTCTGCCTCTCCGATACTGACAACTCCCTCTTCCGCCAGCTTCTGAACCACTTCGACAATCTTTCTCTGCGCCCCTTCAACCTCTTTGACCTTTACAGCTCCCATAAACTGCATCTCCTCTTCAAAGGCATCCCTGGCACGCTGGGACATATTGGACAGGAAGCGCTCCTTAAGCTCTACAGGCGCACTTTTTAGTGCAAGCATCAGATCTTTCTTGTCTACCGATTTCAGTATCTCCCTTATGGCATTGTTATCCAGATTGACGATATCTTCGAAAGTAAACATCATCTCTTTGATTGCGCTGGCAAGCTGCTCGTCGAGCTGCTCTATCTGAACGAGGGTAGACTTGGCCGCCTTCTGGCCCAAACGGTTGAAAATATCGGCGACGGCTCTCGGTCCGCCCACCTCAACCTTGTAGCTGGCCAGCGATTCGAGTTTGTTCTCCAAAACGGTAGAGACGCGCTTGATAATCTGAGGAGAGATATCTCCGAGGTTCGCCATACGCATCGCTATCTCGGCGCGAAGATCGTCTTCGAAGAAGCTCAAGACGTTTGCGGCATCACTGGGGTCCATATGGGCGAGAATAAGGGCGATCGTCTGCGGATGTTCATTGACGATGAAGTCCGCGAGCTGCTGCGGCTTGATTTTGGAAAGAAAGCTGAAGTTCTGGCTGCTCTGCATCGTTTTCGAGAGCCTCTCGATTATCTTTTTCGCCTCATCCGGTCCGAGAGCTTTATATAAGATCTCCTTGGCATACTCCAGTCCACCGGTACTTAGGTACTGATTGGACTGCATTATCGCATAAAACTCCTCCAGTATCGCCATCGCGACCGGCTTGTCGATCGTTTTAGCCATCGCTATGAACTTCGATATCTCGGTAATCGACTCCACATCCAGATGCGCGAAAATATTGGTCGTCACATCCTCTCCGAGCTGTATCAGCAAAATGGCGACCTTTTCGGCCATCGACAACTCTTCAAGCTGTGCCTGCTGCTGAGGCGTCAACTGCACACTCACGAACCCTCCTTATTGATCTTGCCGGCCGCACTCTGCTCCAGCTCGTTCTCATCACGGATCAGGGCACTTATCAGTGCCGCGAATTCGTCTGTTTTATCCTCGGCCATCTCTTTGATCTTTTCTAGCAATATATCATATTTGAGTTCATCTTCGCTGAACTCTTCGGTAAGGCCAAGCTGCTCCTCCACTTTCTTGCGCATCTCCGTAAACTTCTCCGTCAGCGACTCATGCTCCTCCTCGCCAAGGCTGAGAACCGGCTCCCCTTCCGTCGTCTCCTGTGTCGGAATCTCCATCATTCGTTCACTGAACGGAACGATGACTTTTTTATAGAAGAAAAAGAGAACCAGAGCCAGCAGAAGATATTTCAGTATCGGGACTACCGGCTCTATGTAGGAGTAGAATGTCGAAACAGCCGACCTATAGGCATCCGGTGTCATCTGCTTCGCTACCGATTCAAACTTGAAATTGGAGACACTCACTTCATCTCCGCGGTTTTTATTGAAGCCGATCGCCTGTTTTACGAGTGAAGCGATTTTGTCCAGCTCCTCGGGAGTTCTGGGTGTATACTCCATATCTCCGTTTTCGGACGGAATATATTTGCCGTCGACCACTACGGCGGCCGTTACACGTTTGATGATAGCGAACGGACCTTTGATATTTGAAACGGTCTTTGAAATCTCATAGTTTGTGGTCGTTGTAGACTTCTGGTATTTCTCCTTTTGGGAAGAGGACTCTATTCCCTGAACAGGGCCGATATTGCTTACTGCACCCGGAACTCCTCCGGTCTGCGCCGGAGCCGCACCCTCTTTTTTCTCCTCCATGCTCTGTTCGCTTCTGACCACGTTTTCAGGGTCGTACCGCTCTTCTACACTCTCTCTTTGGGCAAAATCGAAATCGATCGTCACCTTTGCGACAACTCTATCTTTGGAACCGATAAAAGGCGCAAGAATATTTACAATCTTTCTCTCGTACGCGGACTCGTAACGGTTCTTATACTCTATCTGAAGCTTGGCTAGCTCTCCGTCGACACCATCTTCACCGGCTTCGCTGAGCGGCTCTCCGTATTCGTTGACCACTTTTACATTTTGGGGAGAAAGATTGGCAACCGCAGCAGCCACTATATTTTTTATACCGGCTATCTGCTTTCTGGTAAGACGCATTCCTTCCGCAGTTTTTACTACTACCGAAGCACTTGGGGGTGTGGACTTTGAGACAAATACACTCTCTTTGGGAAGTGCAAGATGCACCGATGCGCTCTCAATTGGTTGAAGACTCTGAATCGTCCGGGAGAGCTCACCTTCCAACGCCCTCAAAAATTTTACTTTCTGATCAAAATCTGTAGATCCGAACTGCTGTGTATCGAATAGTTCGAATCCGACATGGCTCTCTTTTGGAATTCCCTGCGATGCGACATTGATTCTGACTCTATAGACCTTGTCACGCGGTACTTCTATAACACCGTCTTTCGGAATCTTGTAGGGAACACCCTCTTTTTCGAGCTCCTGTATCACAAGCGCGGCATCCTTGCTACTCAGGTGATCGAACAAAACGGCATAGTCGGCGTTTCGGGAAGAGGATGTGTAAAGAACCAGAAAGACGATAAAACCGATTACGGCGAGCAGCGTCCCGAGGATAACGAGCTTTTGTGCGCGGTTTAGCCGCTCATAGAGACGGGTAAGCTGTGTTGCCAGATCTTTGAAATTCATTTTTCCCCACTATCGAGCAGTTGCTCCATCTCTTCGAAAAAGCGGAGATTCTCTTCCGGCTTTCCGATCGTGATTCGTATGGCATTGATACCGTAGCCTTTCAGATCCCTGACGATGATTCCCCTGCGAAGCAGCGCATCACTGAGCTCTGTAGAGTCGGTCACACCTTCGAGTAGATAGGTTACGAAGTTCGTATAGCTATCTATCACCCCTATGCCGAACTTTTCGGCAAAAGCTTCGTACTCCTTCATCTGCTCGAAACAGCTTTTGAGTGTCATCCGAACGAACTCCTCATCCGCAAGTGCAGCTTCCGCGGCTATCAGGCTTAGAGTCGTCACGTTAAACGGGGGGCGCAGCTTGTAGAGTCCTTTGATGATATCCTCATCCGCAATACCGTAACCGACACGCATACCGCCGAGGCCATATGCTTTCGAAAAGGTCCCCAGATAGAGAAGATGGGGAAATTTCGCTATCATGGCTGCGGGATCGAGCGCTTTCGAGCCATCTTTGTAAGCCGCATACTCCTGGTAGGCTCCGTCGAGCACAATCAGGGTATCGCGATCTATCGCGTCTATGAAGTTCTCTATATCGACTCTGTCGAGGCAGTCTCCGGTCGGGTTGTTCGGAGCGCAGACAAAGATTATCTCCGGTTCATGCTCTCTGTAAAGATCGAACATGACATCGAGATCGTGGGCCACTCCCGGTGCCTTGATAATAGAGGCGCCGCACTGAGATGCGTATATCTGGTACATGGCGAAAGTTATCTCGCTCTGCAGAATCTTCGCTCCGCCGTAAAGTTTCGCTCTGCATGCCAGTTCGATCACCTGGTCGCTGCCGGCACCGATAATCAGATTGCTGTTCTCAACCCCGAAACGGCCGGCAAGTGCACTTTTCAAACCTCTCATCGTATCGTCCGGGTAGCGGAACATCAGCTCTGCAGCCTTTCGCACCGCTTCCTCCGCTTTGGGGCTGCATCCATACGGGTTTTCATTGGAGGCGAGCTTGATGATCTGAGACGGCTCTATGCCGAACTCTCGCACGACGAGCTCTATAGGCTTGCCGGGCTCGTAAGTTTTGAGGTGCTCGATAACCGGATTGAATTTCATTCTATTCCTTAACCGTTCTGGACGTAGCTGCCCAGATATTTGATCTCTTCTTGATGCTTAAGCAGAACCTTCTTGATGGCCGGCTCATCCTTATGACCCTCGAAATCGATGTAAAACCAGTAGTCGAACTCCGCCTCCGAAGATGCAGGCCTGCTTTCGATCTTTTTGAGGTTGATGCCTGCATCATGAAAACTCCGCAGAAACTCGTAAAGACTTCCGGGTCTGTCCGAAAGCTTTGCGAGTATGGAAGTCTTGTCCGATCCGCTCGGCTCGTTTTCGAAGTCGCTCAGAATAATGAAGCGGGTTCTGTTCCTGTGGTTGTCCTCTATATTTTCGAACATGACCGGCACCTTGTAGAGCTTGGCCGCGATGTGTGAACAGATAGCCGCACTCTCACTGTCGTTCGCGGCCAGTCTTGCTGCTTTGGCTGTCGATTCGACCGGAACGTACTCTATGGTGTCGAGCTCATGTTCGAGCAGAAAGCTTCTGCACTGGTTGAATGCGATATCTTTGGAGTATATCCTCTTTACCTGATACAGATGCTGCGCTTTGGTAACGAAAGAGTGGTGTATGGGCAGGTAGAGCTCGGCCACTATTTTAAGATCGCTCTTGGCCAGCTCGTCGAGCGTCTCGCCGACGAAGCCGTTCGTATTGTTCTCTATCGGAACCACGGCAAAACGGGCCCTGTCGGCATGGACCGCTTTGAAAACGGCCGGAATCGAGTGTAGGGGGATATATTCGCTCATCGCGCCGAAACGGTTTTCCGCAGCCTGATGCGTAAAACTTCCTTCGGGGCCGAGGTATGCAACACGTTGCGGCTGTTCGAAATTTCTGGCGACCGCGAATATCTCCAGAAATATCGCTTCTATCGCCGCCTCCGTAAGCGGTCCGCCATTTTTTTCTACCAGTCTCTTTATTATCGCCTTCTCACGCTCCGGCCTGTAGATAGATGCTCCTGTTCTATGCTTGAGTTCACCGACTTTCTGGACAACGCTTATGCGCCTGTTGAGCAGCTCCAGCAGCCTGTCGTCTATCTCGTCGATCTGCTTTCTTAGCTCTTCAAGGCTCATGCGGCACCTCTTTCGTAAGATTTGAACCACTCACGCACATCGGCGCAGATCCATTCCGGCTCGACCTGCTTCAACTGCCCCTCCACCTCTTCTACCGAGGCTACCTTTCCGCTAAGAACCAGTGCGGTGCGCATCCCCATCTCTTTGGCCCCCTTTAGATCTCCGACCAGATCGTCGCTGATCATTACGACACTCTCGGGCTCTATGGAGCCCTCCTGCGCTTTCAATCTGCGCATCGCCTCGCTGTAAAAGCCGGTGCTTGGTTTTCCCACAACGCCATACCCGCACCCTGTAGCGAAAGAGAGCATCTTAAGCAGTGCCCCGACACCCGGATACCTGCGGCCGTTTTTGGAGTATAGAGAAGTTTCATGCATGCCGACCAGTTTCGCCCCGCCCAGAAGCGCTTCTATCATCGTCGAAAACTCATCGTTGCAAAAATCCTCTTTAATACCGACAAGCACGGCTTCCGGAGACTCATATTCGAGTCTGTAGCCGCGCTGGTGCAGCACTCTCAAAAAAGGTTCCGTCCCGTAGGCGGCAACCGGGCACGGCGGTAATGTTTCTTCAAGTACCATAAGGGGGTCCAGATACTGATCATCCGTGAAATCGAAACCAAGACCCCTCAGGTATGACCGAAACTCCATACTCTCCATCTTGGTATTGTTGGTTACAAGAAGAAAAGGGAACCCTCTCTTTCTCAAAGATGCGATCACCTCCAAAGAGCCGGCAATCGGTTTTTTGTCGATATCGTCGATCAGTGTTCCCTGCACATCGATCATAAACCCTTTTATAGGCACATCTTCTCCAGTCTGATTAGATCTTCGAAACTCTCTTTCGCTCTTATGCAGCGCTCCTTGCCGTCTACGATAGCCACTTCGGCCGGTCTGGGGCGTGTGTTGTAGTTGCTTGCCATGACGAAACCGTAGGCCCCGGCACTATGCACTATTACCAGATCGCCGGGTTCGGTTGCAGGCAGCATACGACTTTTCGCGAAGAAATCGCCGCTTTCGCATACCGGACCGACCAGATCGGCTTCGCTGCACGCACCGCTTTTTCCCAGCACCTCCACCCTATGGTAGGCGTTGTATAGGCTTGGGCGCAAAAGGTCGTTCATGCCGCCGTCGACGATAATGAACCTTTTGCCCTCGTTGACCTTTTCGTATAGTACACGTGTCAGGAAAAAGCCGCTGTTTCCGACCATGAAGCGACCCGGCTCGCAGACGACCGTGACATCGAGTCCGTGCAGAACCGAAAAGATCGCCTGCGCGTAATCGTAAGGCTCTATCGTCTTCTCATCATCATAGACGATTCCGATTCCGCCGCCCACATCGAAAAAACGGATATCGATCTTTATGGCCTTCAGGCTGCGAACGAGATCGGCGACGATCGCGGCAGCCTCTTTTATAGGCTCCAGTTCCGTAAGCTGGGAGCCGATATGAAAATGTACCCCTACAGGGTCGAGGTGCGCAGAGTTGTTGGCGCGTATGTACATACGCTTGGCGGTTTCGAGATCGACTCCGAATTTGTTTTCGTGCAGTCCGGTCGATATATACGGATGCGTCTTAGGGTCTATATTCGGATTCACCCTGATACTTATTCGAGCTTGTCTGCCGATCTTTTCCGCAATCTCTTCGACGCGCTCCATCTCCGCTTCGCTCTCCAGGTTCAGAAGCAGAATATCCTCTCTCAGAGCCTCTTCGATCTCGTCGTCGCGCTTGCCTACCCCGCTGAAGATTATTTTGTATTTGGGAATACCGGAGATCAGCGCTCTGCGAACTTCGCCTATCGATACACAGTCGGCACCGGAGCCGAGTTCGGCAAGGTGTGAAATCACTGAGAGGTTGGAGTTTGCCTTGACGGCATAGCTTATGAGAGATTTCCTTCCCGAGAAGGCTTTTTTCAGCTCTTCGTACTGTCTTGTTATATGAGCGAAGTCATATACATACAGCGGTGTGTCATATTTCTCTGCAAGGACTTTGAAGTCGATCAAGAAAGGGCCTTTTATTGAAAATTTTTCTATACTGAATAACGGATATTACGCTATTCCGGTTAAAACCCGAAATTTGTGGGCTGGCTTGCCCATCATCCCCCTGAATCTTCGAAATCTCAGATTTCGAAAATAAGATTACAAAAAGGGATAATATCAGGATTTTACGTAAATATGGGTATTTTATCAAAAAATCGTTAAAGTAGAGATTTCACCCGGAATATGGCACCATTTCAGACTATCTGGCAGTCCTGAACATATAGCTGTAGAGCGCTCCTGCCGCAAGCAGAGCCGTCGCGGCAACCGTTCCGAGCTCCGGTACTATTACGCCGCTCAAGCTTATACGGTAGAGAAGATATATGATTCCCCAGACAAAGAGGGTTGTTCCCGTCAGAACGAAAGAGACCAGCAGCAGGTTGGAGCTTCGAGCGTGCGGCGGTATGGAGAGGAAAAATATGATTACAAGAAACATGGCGAAAAAGGGTGAGACGACCATATAGTAGAGAATCGAGCGGACTTTCGATGTCTCCAGTTTCTGCGAAACGAGAAGATTGAGCGCATCGTAGGCATCCTGGATCGTGTAATATCTTTTTCCCTCGAAGACGGAAGTCAGAATTTTCGGTTTGAATCCTTCAAGTGTCTGAACATCCTTTTTATGCTCTATTTCAAGCCCTTGGGAAGAGAGCCCCTGTACGTGCGGTTTGGTCACTATCCTGGCATCGGCTATAAGCCATCTGCTTCCGTCGAATCTGGCGCTTTTGCCGTAAATAATCTGCACAAGATCACCTTCGCGCATCCTGTATATGCGAATATCTTTCGCCTCTTTTTTTGATGGGATAAGCTGCGAGATATAGACGAAACTGTCATTGTATTTGACGAAGAGGTTGCGTGTAACGGTCAGGTTGTGCTTCTTTTGCATGAGTGCTTTAGCATAGAGTTCGGAGTTTACGAAAGTGGTAAAATGCAGAGCGATATAGAGCAGTGTCAATATGAACGAGACAAAGATAAAAGGTCGCAGGACCTCCTTTTTGGAGTATCCGAGAGCGTAGAAACTCACAAGAGCGTTCGACCGTATCAGTGCCATTTTGGCCACTATCATCGAAAGAACTAGCGCTATGGGAAACAGCAGGCTCAAAGCGTACGAGCCTTTGTAGAACATATACAGAATTTTTATATTGAACCCTGTCAGCTTGGAAGCGTTCTGCATATAGTCGAGACCTGCGAAGAAAAAGGCGAGTGCAAAAGCTATCATAAAGAAGTGGCGTATGTAGAGCAAGGAGATATAGCGGTACATTCTCATCTGTTTTTCCAGTCGCCGCTTTTGACACTGTAGCGTGAAGCTACATAACCGAGAGTATGGCGCGTAAGCTCCAGGACCGCTTCCGCAGTATGCTCAATCCACTCCGGCAGCACTGCCATCTCTTCAGGAGTAAACGGGCTCAATACATAATCGGCCGTCTGGGACTTGTAGGCAGGTTTTCCTATTCCCATCCTTACACGTAGGTAACCGTTTCCGATGGCGGCATCGATAGATTTGAGGCCGTTATGCCCACCGTTACCGCCGCCCTGCTTGAAACGGACCGATCCGAACGGCAGGTCGAGATCGTCGTGAATGACTACGATACGCTCCAGTTCGACCTTGTAAAAGTGTTTTACCGCCTGTACGCTGATGCCGGAGCGGTTCATGAAAGTTGCAGGCTTAAGAAGAAGCAGGTTTGGTGTTTTGTAGAGCTCTCCGTGAAACGAAGAGGAGGATGCGGGGTGCGCCTGCACCTTCCGCAGCACTCTCTCGAGCGCGAGAAAACCTATGTTGTGGCGAGTCGCCTCATATTGAACACCTGGGTTCCCAAGGCCGACGACTAGCCACACAGCAGACTCTTATTTCGCTTTGATAACCCCGACAACAGGTACTCGTCCGGCTACCATGATCTTGTATTTGTCCGACTCCGGTATGTCTCTGACCAAGATGGCGTCTCCGACATCCAGATCGCTGACATCGAGAGTGAACGACTCGGGAATGTTCTCTATAGTCCCTTTAACCTTGATACGCTTTTTGGAGATAGCCAAAACGCCCTTGTTTTTGAGCCCTTTGGGTGTTCCGACCGTTTTTACCGGCACCATGTAGTGAGTCTCCACACCCGGCTGGGCGACCATCAGGTCTACATGCAGGATCTGGTCGGTCACGGGGTGAAGCTGATACTCCTGAATGACCACATCCATCTCTTTTCCTCCCACCTTTACGGGAAAGGCAAGCTTCTCTTTGTGGCGGACGGTTCTGATAAATTCACCCATCTTGAATGCGGCGTGAGTGTTCTCAAGCCCTTTTCCATAGATGTTGGCGATTAGATAACCATCTCGGCGAAGTTTTTTTGCATCGCTTTTGCCGATACTCTCTCTAACGATTCCTTCCAACATTGTTTTGTCCTTCAACAGAAATTATCAAGTACCGTAAGTACTTTAAGAGGCGAATTTTACCGAACTTCTGTTTAATCTTCTTTTAAAGCGAAAATATCCGAGTCATGTTCAGGAATGTATGCGCTCTCTCCCGCCTCTCCTGCCTTTATGTTGGCATTCATCCCTTCTATGCGGAGCTTCAGATCGCTCGGACTCGATGCGTGTCTGAGGGCTTCTCTCATAGAGATTTTGTCTTTCTGATATAGTTTCAGAAGTGCGGTGTCAAAACTCTGGGTTCCGTATATCTGTGTTCCGTCATCGAGCGCATCTTTTATCTCCATATCGCGTCCCTCGAGAATCAGCTTCTGGATATAAGATGTATTGAAAAGTATCTCGACAGCTGCCGTCTTCTTCCCGTCCACTGTCTTCACGAGCCGCTGCGAAAGGACACCCTCGAGTACCGATGCGAGGGTGTTTCGCACACGGTTCTGATCCTCTGCGGGAAAGACGCTGATAATTCTGTTGATCGTCTCTTTCGCATCAAGTGTATGGAGCGTGGAGAAGACCAGGTGACCTGTCTCCGCGGCATGAAGAGCAGTATCGATCGTTTCGACATCACGCATCTCTCCGACCAGTATGATATCGGGGTCTTCACGCAGTGCCGAACGCAGGGCATTGGCGAAGCTTAGTGAATCCTGCCCGATACTCCGCTGATTAATAAGACACTTCCTGTCTTTATGGACAAACTCGATAGGGTCCTCTATCGTGATGATATGCTTTCTGTGTTTTCTGTTTATCTCGTCAATAAGTGCGGCAAGAGTCGTAGATTTTCCCGAGCCTGTCACTCCGGTAACAAGGACCAGTCCACGGGAGATATCTGTCAGTTTGTGAAGCGCTTCCGGCAGCTCAAGCTGGTCTATCGTCATAATATCCACCGGAATCACCCTGAATACCGCCGAAACTCCATCCATCTGAAAAAACATATTCCCCCTGAAACGTATCTTCTCGTCATAAACATAGAGAAAGTCGATCTCTTTTTTTTCGACAAACTCGGCAAAACGCCGGCGAAGCATCTCTTTCGCCAGCATGATCGACTCCTCTTTGGTAATCTTCTCTTTGGTAACCGTGACAATGTCACCGTTTATCCGTGCACGGACCTGGGAATTGGCCTTTATGTGCAGATCGCTTCCCTCGTGCTCGATGAGTCCTTTCATATACTGCCGGATTCTGTTCGTCATCTCGAATGTCAGTTCATTTACATCTACATTGCGGTCGAGTTCTGTGTTTTCCATCGTCTATTTCACTCCAAATGGGATAGTAGTCTGGCAAAAGAGTCTTTGAAAGCCGTGAGCCCTTCGTCGATCAGTCTCTCGTAGAGGCTCTGCACATCGATGCCTGCGGCTTCGACGGCTTTGAAGAAGGTATCGATCGCCGCTTCATCCATAGGCAGCTTGGGTGCATGAAGCGGGTGTTCCATAAAAGCCTCTATAGTTGCAAGCGGGGCGGTATTGACCGAATGCGGCGCCATCAACTCCTTGATGTAATAATCGGCCTCATAGGCGCTCCCTTTAACACCGGTACTCGCAAAGAGTGTTCTAAGCGCCTTCTCTTTTCGCGCTTCGACCATATTGTAGATTCGAGCGGCGTTGACGATTCCGAGCCGGCCGGGCTGCAGACCGACGCTCTCGAGCTTCTCGTCGAGCGCTCTGTCGAACCGGCTGACAAAGACGCTCAAAACTCCCCGAACGTTTTTGTCGCCGCCGGCCCTGTAGATTCTGAGCCCCTCCTGCATGGCATCCAGGCAGCGCATAGCCTGCATCGGAGAGAATATCAGAGTCGCATTTACATGGATCCCTTCACTCATGAGACTCTTCATCGCCGTATATCCGGCATCTGTAGCAGGCACCTTGATCATAACGTTTTCCATACCGATCTCTTTGTAAAGCCTGCGCCCCTCTTCGATCGTGCCTTCGGCGTCGTCGCACAAGAAAGGGTCTACCTCTATGCTTACAAAACCGTCTCTGCCCTCTTCGTAAAGCGGGTAGAGGGCTTCGGCAGCCATCTTTATATCGGTTGTGGCGAGAGCTTCGTATCTGGTCTTTGCGGAGTGGTTCTGCATAGTGTCAAGCTGTGCGGTATAGGCCGGTGAAGTCTCTATAGAAGATGCGAATATCGTCGGGTTACTCGTTGCACCGTTGATAACGCCGTCGGCCACAAGCAGCCCGAACTCCTTTTGCAGATGGTCCCGCTCTATAAAATCGAGCCATAAAGAGAAACCGATACGCTCATTTACCATATAAAATCTCCTTATTCAATGCCTTACCACTCCATTTCGCTCAGCAGATATTCATGCTCTCTCCACTCTCCGTGCATGCCGAGGCTTGTCTGGGTCTGTTCGAGTTCATCGAGAAACCTGTCGCGCTCGACCCGTACGGCTCCCAGCCTGATCAAATGATCGGAGGGTATCTGGCAGTCTATAAAATCGAAATTCCAAATCCTGGCCAGCTCCACCATATGGGCCAGAGCTATCTTGGAGGCGTCGGGAACGAGCGTAAACATAGACTCTCCAAAAAAAGCCCTGCCCGTACTGATGCCGTAAAGGCCTCCGACCAGCTTCTCATCTTCGTCGTAAACCTCGACGGAGTGGGCGAAACCGCGCTGATGCAAAGCGCTGTACGACTCTATGACTTCAGGCAGAATCCAGCTCCCCGCCTGACCGCGCCGCGGCATCTTTGCGCAGTGGCGCATGACTGAAGTGAAGTTTCGGTCCAATTTTACCGAAAAGCGTTTTTGACGAAGCTTTTTTCTCAACGATCTGGAGATTTTGAAATCGTTAGGGTAGAGTAGAAGCCTGGGGTCCGGCGACCACCAGAGTATAGGATCCCCTTCGTTATACCAGGGAAATATCCCCTTCCGGTAGGCCATAAGGACGCGGTCCGGGTTAAGATCGCCCCCGTAGGCCAGAAGCCCCTCTCTCATCGCATAGCGCGGATTGGGAAATATATAGTCGAATCCGAGCCTGGGAATTCCGGGCCCGTTAGACACGCTCGGCAACCTTGAAGCTGAGTGCTTTTCCTTTTACACCGAAGTGCACCTCGCCGCCCTCTCTCAATGAGCCGAAGAGTATCTCCTCGGTAAGCGGAGCTTTGATCTTCTCGGCGATCACACGACCAAGGGGTCTTGCACCCATCGCCTCGTCATACCCCTCTTTGGCCAGGTAGCCTCTCGCGGCATCGGAGAGTTTTATGACGATCTTTCTTTCGGCCATCTGTGCGTTTAGCTCGTCTATGAACTTGTCGACGATCTTCTTGACATCCTCGAAGCCGAGATGCTCGAAACGTACAACCGCGTCGAGCCTGTTTCTGAACTCCGGAGAGAAGGCCGATTTGATGGCGGTGTCGTGCTTCGCTTCGCTTCTGGCACCGAATCCCATAACGTTGGCTTCAGTAGCACCCACGTTCGATGTCATGATTATGATGACGTTTTTGAAATCTGCTCTGTTGCCCGTATTGTCGGTAAGCATGGCGTTGTCCATCACCTGCAGCAGAACCTGTATCAGGTCCGGATGGGCCTTCTCTATCTCATCGAGCAGAAGTACCGTATGCGGATGCTTCCTTATCGCTTCGGTGAGCTGACCTCCCTGCTCATAACCGACATATCCCGGAGGTGCGCCGATGAGGCGGCTTACCGCGTGTTTCTCCATATATTCGCTCATGTCGAAGCGTTCGAAATGGACTCCGAGCGCTTCGGAAAGCTCCAGTGCCAGCGCGGTTTTTCCGACCCCGGTAGGCCCTGCAAAGAGAAAAGAACCGACCGGCTTGTTGGGTGCGCCGAGACCCGCACGCGCCCTCTTGATGGCGGCGGCCACCTCCTCTACGGCACGGTCCTGACCGATTATGCGGCTCTTTAGAACACTCTCCAGATTCTGAAGAGTGGCAAGATCGTCGCTGTTTACCCGTGCCGGCGGCAGGTTCAACATGCGGCTTACCGCATCTTCGATATCCCGTTCGTTTACACGGCGACGCTTTCTCGCTTTGAGCCTGAAAGATGCTCCCACCTCATCTATGATGTCGATTGCCTTGTCCGGAAGAAACCTCTCGTGCATATATTTGACCGAGAGGTCGATCGCCGTTTTTAGCGCCTTTTCGCTGAAGTGCACATCGTGGTGCGTCTCGTATTTGTATTTGAGCCCTTTGAGAATCTTCAGCGTATCATCGAAACTGGGCTCCGCCACGTCAACCTTAGCGAAGCGGCGGCTGAGTGCGCGGTCTTTTTCGAAAAAGTTGCGGTACTCTTCGAACGTCGTCGCCCCGATACATTTGAGATCCCCGCTCGCGAGTGCCGGTT
Source organism: Hydrogenimonas sp. (assembly GCA_015490295.1). Taxonomy (GTDB): domain Bacteria; phylum Campylobacterota; class Campylobacteria; order Campylobacterales; family Hydrogenimonadaceae; genus Hydrogenimonas. Next base: position 22,017 of record WFYC01000019.1, read on the forward strand.
TCAGCAGGTTCGATGCATCCATACTTCCGCCGTTGGTGGCGCCGGCACCTACGAGGTTATGGATCTCGTCGATGAAAAGAACGGAGTTTTTACGCTCCTGAAGCTCCTGAAGCACACCTTTGAGACGTTTTTCGAAATCTCCCCGGTATTTCGTTCCCGCTATCAGCGTTCCTATATCGAGTGCATACACTTCCGTATCTTCGAGCATCTTCGGCACATTTCCGTCAGCGATCTCAAGCGCCAGCCCCTCCGCTATAGCCGTCTTTCCGACACCAGGCTCACCGACCAGTACCGGGTTGTTCTTCTTTCGGCGACAGAGAATCTGCATAACGCGCTCTATCTCGTTTTCACGACCTATTACCGGGTCTATCTTGCCTTCGCGCGCACGCTTGACGAGGTTTACGGTAAACTGGCCCAGATACTCACTCTCCTCTTCACCATCCTTCTCGCTCTTTTCGCTCTGTTCGCCTGAATCGGCAATCACCTCGAGGATGCTCAAACGGTTGATTCCATAAGAGTTCATCAGTGCTACGGCAAACGAATGCTCTTCGTTGAAAATAGATGCAAGCAGATCGCCGATGCTCGCCTCTTTTTTGTCGGCACTCTGGGCATGGCGAATCATATGCTCTATCACCCTCGAAAGAGCCACCGTCTCGAAAGGCTCACGCGAAACCCCTTCCGGCAGCGGCCTTAAAGAGGTGACAAGATGCTGGTTTATCCTGTTTTTGAGCTTCTCTACATCGGCCCCGGCCGCTTCAAGAATCTGCGCCCCCTGACGGCTCAAAAGCACGGCAAGAAAAATATGTTCGATCGTCAGGTACTCATGCCTGTGCATTTTGGCATATTTGACAGCCTCTTTGAAAATATCGTTCAAATCTTTACTAATCATTCTTTCTCCATCGTTACTCGCAAAGGAAACTCGTTGGCCCTGGCCCTTTTTGTAGCCTGGTGCACTTTGGTTTCTGCGATTTCGTACGTGTAGCGTCCGCAGACACCCTTGCCCTTCTCATGAATCGCAAGCATGATCTCGATCGCTTCCTCGTAACTCTTGTTAAATATATCGGCCAAAATCTCTACAACGAAATCCATCGTCGTGTAATCGTCGTTCCACATGATAACTTTGTAGAGCTCCGGTTCGTCGAGATCAATCTCGCTTTCACTTTCGATCCACTCTTTTTGAGCCAACACTTTTTCCTTTGTCGGAATTTCCGGTGCCCGTTGGCGGGCACGCGTTTTAGTTTATTTTAAGTATATCATAATTTTGAGATTTTTCAAGCGCCTGGCCTCTGAAGGCCGACAATATAGGGGTCTCAGAAAGTGCGGTGCAATCAGCCGATACTCTTTTTCCACGCTCCGATCATATCTTCTGCAAGTACAAGAGGGGTCTCCAGACCGACCGAAACTCTAACGAGCCCAGGCGTTATTCCCATATGCCTTCTCTCCTCTTCCGCAAAATCGCGATAGATAGTGCTCGCCATATGTAGAGCCAGCGTACGGTTATCTCCTATATTGGCGGTCTGTATTGGCACCTTCAACTCGTTCAAAAAGGCGAACGCCCTCTCCTTCGTTCCGCAGTCGATCGTCACTACAGGCCCGCATCCGTCCGCAAAAAGCGCTTCGTAACGCAGGTGGTGTTCATGATCCGCAAGACTCGGATGCCTCACTTTCACCCCTTCGTCATGCAGGAGTTGCGCAAGCTTTTTTACCGAAGTGTTGACCCTTTCGGTTCTAAGAGCCAGAGTCTCCAACCCCACCATCGTCAAAAAAGAGGCGAACGCGTTGGCACTCATGCCAAAATCGCGCATCGCCCTCTTTTTCAATACCATCATCAAAGCGGCTTTGCCCTTTTTAAGAATGGGATGGATCGAAGCGAATTTCCGATTAATTAGCTTCTCGTCCTCATCTTTCAGAGCGCGAAAGAGAGCCGCTCCCCCAAGGGCCGCCGAGTGCCCGCTTATTATCTTTGTGGTCGAATAGACCACTATATCCGCACCCATTTTGAGCGGCTGCACGATAAGCGGGGTCAGCGTGTTGTCGACTACAAAGAGCGCTCCGTAGCGGTCACACATTATAGCCATGCGGCGGATATCGGGAAGTCTCAGGTTGGGGTTTCCGACACTCTCGACAAAGAGCATCTTCGCCCCGTTTTCGAGACTCTTTTCCATCTTTTCGAAATCGTCCACATCGCAAAACTCCGCCTCTATACCGAAGCGCGGCATCGTATCTTTCATCATCGCATATGTACCGCCGAAAAATCCCCCGGCGCACAAAACTCTGTCGCCGCTTTGCAAAAAGGCGGTCAAAACCATCGCTATCGCCCCCATGCCGGACGAGGTAACTACAGCAGCGGCTCCCCCTTCCATCTTTGCAAGAGCCTGCTCGAGCTTTCCTCCGGTCGGATTTCCCATTCTCGCATACACCGGCTTCGGGGCCTCTCCGGCAAAAATCGCCTCGGCCTCCTGCGCGGATGCGTATCCGAATGCGGCGGACGGTACAATCTGCGAAGCTACAGGCCCTTCACGATTTGCCGTAAGGTGCGGCAGCAGTGTGTTAAAATATTCGTAGTGTTTCATTTTATTCCTTTACGCCGTCCGGGCAAAGCCCGAACAGCTACGTTGACACTGAGTCCGCTTCGGCAGCGGGCCCACGCGCAGATAAACCGCGCTTCATTCCTTTACGCCGCCCGGGCAAAGCCCGAACGGCTACGTTGAGGCCGGGCCGCAGGCTTCCAGCCGGCTCAGTCATCGATATAGATTTGAAATAATTATAGCGAAAAGAGAATATATATGGCCAAGAAAATATTTGTTACAGCCACCAATACCGGCATAGGAAAGACATATACTACACTTCGTCTGATGGAGCGGACTGCCGCGGCCGGACTTAGAGTCGGAGCTTTCAAGCCTATCGAAACCGGAGTATCGGACAACGGACCGGAAGATGGAATGAGGCTGCACGAGAGTATGAAAAGGCTGAATCCGTCAACTTCGGATCTCACTTTGGAGCAGATCGTTCCGGTGCGGCTCGAGCTTCCTGCAGCCCCTTATGTCGCGAAAGGGGAGGGAGGAGTAGATTGGCCGAATATATTTCGTTCACTCGAACGGATCGAGCCGCTATGCGATATTCTTTTCATCGAAGGCGCCGGCGGCGTAATGGTACCAATAGACGAAAAATACTTCATGGCCGACCTTCCAAAACTCTTCGGAGCACACACCGTTTTGGTCTCGGGCAGCAGGCTCGGTTCCATAAACGATACACTCTTGAGCTCGGAAGCGCTATCGAGAAGGGGTGTCCGATTCGAACTCGCCATAAACCTTTTTGAAGATATGGATAGCTTCGAGGTCGTCACCCTCCCCTATTACGAGAAAGCCGGCATAGAGCACTACCTCCTCCCCCGCGATCTCGAACCTCTCGCCGAGTCTCTCAGTAAGAGACCGTAACCGTCACATCGATTCTCTTCAGCGGTTCGTCACTGAATTTTACAATCTCGTACCCCTTGTACCTGGCATAGTTTTTATACCCGACGAAACGGTTTTCGGTGCGCTCTTTGTAACGGGTTTTGCATCGGCGCTCTATCCTGTACCCGGGCCTCGCCTCTCCCTGCTCGGAGAGATTTTTGCCCACAAGCGTTCCGATTATCGCCCCGCCCACGGTGGCCGCCGTCTTGCCACTGCCGCTGCCGACCTGGTGACCCAGTATCCCGCCCGCGGCGCCTCCGATAATGGCTCCCAGGGTCCCATCGCCGCTGCCTGATACAGGCACCTCTTCATCCCAACACTCCTCTACCGGAGTACGAATCGTAACCGTCCTGTAGGTCGGCTCGCTCTTTATCACCTTGACACTCTCGTGCCACGAAAAAGATTCGGCACTCAACATAGAGACCGCAATTCCCAGAAGAAAGGCAACTCTTTTCATCGTAATCCTCCTTTTATTGTTTCTATTATCATATCGAAACTACGTGAACCCATCGTGAACATGGTTCTGCAGCAATATAGATCTAGTTCTCCCGCTTTATGTTGAAAAGGTCCACAATCTGGCGTGAAACGATCCGTTTTGTAAAAAGCCTCAAAACTATCTCCACCGCGAACGCCAGGAAGAAGGCACCTATCATATACCAACCCACCATCGGATCGTGTCTGCTCGAGTAGTAGAGAGTCAACCCCGCAATCGAGAACATCGCCACGGCGGCAGAGCTGACCGCCCATACGTTTGCGCTCGTTTCGTTGATACGAAGCAGATGACCCGCATGCGCAAGCCCCTGTACTATCAGAACGGACAAAGCCGCAACTGTCGTAACCTCCGAGAGGTTAAAAAAAAGTATCATCGGAACAATAAGCAGTGCACTGATTATAAGCCCTTCGAAAGATTCGAAAACGTTGTAGCTGTAGATTTTCGGCAGGTCTCCCTCTTTCGCCATCGCATAGCCTATCTCCGTCGCGGCATACAGCGTGGCGTTGATGGCCGATGCGGTCGCCAGCAGTGCGGTGGCCGCCATAATTTTAAAACCCCACTCGCCGAAGATAGGTTTGGCCGCTTCGGCCAGCGCATAGTCTTTGGTACGTATCACCTCTTGCAAAGAGAGATTGCCGAGGACTGCAACCGAAGTGAGCATATAGAGCAGAGCCACAAGACCTATCGCCCACATCATCGCGCGCATCATGGTTTGGGCGGGATTTTGCATATCTTCCACGGTATTTGTGATTACGCTGAACCCCTGATATGCAAAAAAAGTCAGCCCGACAGCGAAAAGCATGTTTTTTAACGGAGGCATTTCATGTGTCGAGAGGTATGCGGGATCTATCGTAAAGAGGGCGGCAACGGCAAAAACGACCAGAATCGTCACCTTTGCAACCACAATGATACTCTCGGATTTCGCTACGAAAGTGGCGCCTATAAGGTTTATCGATGCAAAAAACACGACGACTCCTACTGCAAAAGAGTTTACGATCAAGGCATCCTGACCCGAATTCATAAAGGTGGCTGCATACACTCCGAACGATTTGGCTACAGCAGCGATTGCGATCAGTTGCGAAAAGTAGAAAAGGACACTTGCGCTTCCCGAAAAGATCCCCTCTCCGAACCCCTGGACCAGATACTCGACGATACCGCCGCGCGATGGATATCTTAACGCCAGTTTTGCAAGAGAGTATCCGCTCAAAACAGCGGCGATCCCGCCAAAAAGAAACGAGAGCCATACGATATTGCCTGCTATCGATCCCGCCTGCCCGATCACTATGAATATACCAGCTCCTACCATGGAGCCTATACCCAGCAGTACCGCACTTACGACTCCGAACGCCTTTTTCTCTCTCCTCTTGTCCATCCGCAATCTCCATAATAATTATTACGCAAAAGGCGCAACATCAGTTATTTAAAGTATAACGAACAAGAGTGAATAGTTCGTAAATGGTCGGTATATCTGCTAAAAGTAGTACCCTACTCTCATCGCAAGATAGTTGTCGCTTGTCGAATCGCTCAACCCCATGGCATAGCTTGCGGTTGCAAACCAGTAAGAATCTATGCTGTAAAATGCGTAAAATGAGAGATTTCTGATAGTTTCAACACTTTTATATATTGAATCGGACTGATAGTAAGAGATACTCGAGTATAGTTTCGGCGTGAAGTAGTAACCTGTACCGATACTGAACGCATCGGTGTTTTGATACTCGACGAGTGTCGATCCGCTCTTTACATCGTCGTCGCCGACAAGAGTGTGGTTGTACCCGGCAAACAGATTGGCATCATCGATAGAGTAACTGAAATTTAGCGATATTGTATAGTCAGTATTATTGTTGCCTAGATCGCTCTCGTATGTCGGCAAAATCAGACCCAGCCCAGCGTATATACTTAAAAAGGAAAGAGGTTTGAACCTGTAGTATGCAGCAATCGTGGTATCATTCATACCGTTACTGTCGTATCCTGTCGAATCGCTGCTGGTATAGTAGGATGTCGAAAACTGCAGGGAGAAGTCGTCTCTGTAGTAGTCTGCCTGAAATGATGATGTATAGGTATCGGTCTTCTCGTTTAACCTGTAGTTGAGTTCACTGTATGAGAGTCCGAATATTATGTCGTATCGCTCGCTGGTGATTAGTGACTTTATCGAACAGCCGTTTGCATCCACCAGATCCATAATAGGAGTATTTGGGCATTTGTCCACCGAATCGTCCACACCGTCCAGATCGCTGTCAGTGAAAGCGAAAAGTGTCATAGTACACAAAAGCAGCATACTTACTGTTTTTCTCATGGGGCCTCCCCTTTTGCAGGCCTAAAGGAGCGCTGTTTCATCCGGTTTCACTGCCTCTGACCGTGAAAGGGGACTATGGGTCCGCCACCCCCTCCCGACGCTCCGGCACCTGCTCCCGAACCTACAGACTCTCTGTACTGATCGACTCCCTGCATCTGGTGCATCTGCTCCATCTCCCCTTCATGCCGCATCTGCATGGACTGCTGTCTCTGTACCATATTCTGCATACCTTTTTGGATATGTTCGCTCGCGTGTTCTTCCGCCTGCATGGTATTTTGGACTTGCATCTGCTCTCTCAGTTTCGATATGGCCTCCATACGCTCTTCACGGTTCATTTTGGCAAGCTCTTCCTTGAATTTGTTCATCAGTTCACGTCTCTGTTCGGGATTCGCGCTTTTTATACTCTCTATTCGGGCATCAATGCTCACCTCTGCAGAAGCGGTAACACCTGTATCGGTCTTGACTGAGGTATCAGTCGCGAACAGAGTGATCGATAGACCCAGAATCAATACTGCCGCAACTTTGCATATAGCACCCATAAAAGCCTCCTTGAAATATTTTTATCACACCCCGATTATGACTTACAAGCGTAAGCCGACCGTTAACTGAATGTTAACCGACCGTTATCCCACCCAGATCGAAAAAAAAACGTGTTCCTATCCCTTTTTCGCTCTCTACCTCTACTCCAATAGAAGTCTGTTTGCAGAGCTTCTTTACTATATGGAGGCCTATACCAATCCCCCTCTCGTGCTCTTTGTAGAATCGCTCGAAAATCTTTTCTGGGTTCCGTATGCCTATACCGGTATCCTCTATTGTAAGCCTCTTTGCCGCCGCATCGAGCACTACCGATACACGGCCGCCTCTTCTATTGTATTTTGCCGCATTCGTAATTACATTGTCCACTATTCTGACAATAGCGTCCTTGCTACTTTTGACTTCAAGCGAATCGAGATCCGTAGTGAACTCTATGTCGGGATACCCTTTTTGAATCAGCGAAACCCTCTCTGCCACAAGGGTGTCGAGCCTGAAGAGCTCACTATGAAGCTCATGGCCGCCGAGATAGCCCCTGAGGTTGGCCTGCAGTCTCAAAAGGGTCTCTACCGCCTCCTCTATCCTTGTGCTTTTTGAGCTTTTCGAACACTCTTTTTCGAGCATCTTTACATTGAGCCTTATTATCGCAAGAGGGGTATTGAAGTCATGAAGAATGTCGCGGACAAATTCCTGGGTCAGTTTCAGGGCCTGTCTGAGCGGGTTTATCGAGTAGAGAGAAAAGAGGATCGACAGTATTAGCAGAACTGCCTCTATTAGCAAAAACTCCGCCACTACCTCTTTGCGGATCTCTGCCGTGTCGGCACCGTAGCTCTTTGAGGGGTAGACTATTTTGAGCAGATATCGGCTGCTGCCCCCTATGGGAAATAGGGAGTAGACTCCCTCGGCACTCCTTTTTAGAGTGTAGAGCTCTTTGGAGCCGCTCTCCTCGAAATCTATCCTGAATTTTGGGCATTTGAGATCGAAACTGCATATACGCATCTGGGCAAAGAGTGCGGAGTCGAGATTGGCCAGCTCCTTTTTGTAGATCGTATAAAAAAGGATAGATAGAAGTAGACTCAACGAACCGAAGAAGAGTATGAAACTCTTTACGAACGCCTCGCGCTCAACGCTCCTCGAGGGCATACCCGACTCCGCGCACATTTTTGAACTCCAGCCCGGTCTTCTCCCTGAGTTTGTTTATGGCGACACGCAAAGCCGAAGGCCCAGGATGCTCGAAACACTCCATGAGTCGATCCTTGTCGACCACCTCTCCTCTATGCTCCAAAAAGAGTCTCAAAAGGGAGAACTGAACGTCTCCAAGACGTATGATCTCTCCACTTTTTCTGACCACCCTCGCCTCGCTGTCTAGCTCTATATCTGCAAACTTCAGAACCCCCTTTTTGGACCCCAGCTTCGCTTTGGCCCTGATGAGCAGCTCTTCGGGAAAGAATGGCTTTTTTATGTAGTCGTCGGCACCAGCGTCGAAACCCTTTGCTATCGCCTTGATATCGACCATTGCGCTTATGTAGATTGCGGGCGTGGTATCATCGGCGGCTCTAAGCCCCTCCAGCAGCTCGTAGCCGTCTAGCTCCGGTACGTTGATGTCGAAAATGTAGAGATCGTAGCTGTTGTCGTAACTCAGATCGGCCGCCTCTGCACCGTCATGAACCCAGTCTACGCTGTATCCGTTCTCTTCGAGCAGCTCCTTTATCGTCTCCCCCAACGCCCTATCGTCTTCAAGAAGGAGTATGCGTCCGCTCACATCACACCTCAATGAGATGGCCGACGAACTTGCTCATATTGTCCAGTATCTCACCGCCGCGGCGGTAACCCAGGCCGCACCCTTCGTAAGCGAAGAAGACCCCGGCCTGATAACTTCTGCCCGTAGCGTCTTTGGGCAGTTCGACATACTCCTGAAATATTCCAGGCTGCCCCTCGTAAATATCATCGGCTGCCTCAAGCAGATCTCCCCCGGCATCGAGTATCTTCACACTGCCCCCTTCTCTTCCGAAAAAGGGTTTTTGCACCTGCTTTATACCGAGTGGTTCGAACGAGGTCTGCAGGAGCAGCGGATGGTCCGGGAAGAGATCCCACAAGATCTTCATCATCGCCTTGGACTGAAACATCAGCGTATAGGCCGGATTGAGGATGATCGCCTTCTGATTCTGCATGATTTTCGTCAAAATTCTGGCCAGATCACCCTCTTCTACCGCTATGACCTCCCACGGTATCAGCTTGAACCAGTACTCATACTGCTCGTTTTCAAAAAAGATCCCATCTTCATCGGAAAACCCTACCTCGTCGACATAGGCAAACTTCGTATGAAAGCCCGCATCGTCAGCCATCTTCTGAAGAAGTTTCGTTGTGTTCTCGTCCTCTATGTCTCCTCGCACGGAGCTGAAGAGTATCTTCCACCCCCGATAGTGCTCCTCGAAGAGTTCGATATCACCGTCGAGCACGATGAGCCTTTTGAAGTTGTCCCTTATCGCTTCGTAGATATTGTTGAACTGCCCCGCCTCGTCGAGCCCGTTCGCTTTCAAAAGTGCCCACTGCACGATCGCGGTTTCGAAAAGAGCCGTAGGGGTATCGGCGTTGAACTCCAGCAGCTTTATCGGAGCGCCGCCTACACCGCCGGCGAGGTCGAAGCGGCCGTATATATGCCAGTGGACATCGTTCTCCCAGCTCTTTTTTACCGCATCTACCAGATTGAACGGTATTCCTATCTCGTGGAAGAGTTCATTCTCTATCACATATTCGCCCGCCTCTACAAACATTGCATAGAGTGTGTTCGCCACTTCGTAATAGGCCTCCGCCTCGTCCTCAGTTATCACTACCGCCTCGTCACAGACGTAGGGGGTCTTGTCGCTGTCTGTGTGCCAGTAGAAGCCTATGGACTCCAGAAACTCCGGGGTCAGCGGCTCAAGTTTGCGCAGATGTACCATTGCCTCTCCTTACGAACCGAACGTGGAGCGCGAAGAGGTGCCGCTTCTGGATCCGAAAAAGCCGGAGCGCGTAGATTTCGATGCGCTAGAACCTCCGGATTTGGCCGCTTTTTTGAAGCTGTTGACGCTGCGCTGGTAGGCCGAAGGTGATTTGTAGCCACGTTGTCGATTCTGCTGGTAGTTCGGGTTGTTGAAGAGTTTGCTACCGATCCAGCTGCCGATTATGGCACCCGCCGCGGAAGCAAGAAGCGCTTCACCAAGGCTCAACCCTCCGGCATTGGGCTGGGTTAGCGCCGATTCTCCGCTCTCGATCCTCTTCGCCTCCTGCGCTACGAGAGCATCGAGCTCCTCTTTCGATAGAATCTTTTCGCTGCCGTCCAGTTTTCTCAGGATTACCCTTGTTGTATCGGCCGGATACTCTTCCGCGATTTTGTACTGGTTCGGGGCCACCTCGTCTATGACTACAAACGCCCCCTGCTTCTGGCTCGCCTGGGTAAAAGCGTCCCCACCGCCCTCGGGTCTCTGCTCGCACCCTGCGAACATGACCATTGCCGCCGCACCCAAAGAGCCGACCATAGCATATGTAGAGATTTTTCTGATATAGTGTTTCATTACCTCTTCCTCGGATTTCGGATATAGAATTTGCTTTTGCGCCATTTTATCAAAATCGACGACCAATGTCACAAACTTGGTATAATTTCAAAATCGAAACTCTAAAAGAGCGGCACTAAAGGAGAGGTATGCGGCATCTCATCACCACTGACGACCTGAGCAGCGAAGAGATAGAGAACCTTTTTGCCGATGCCGAATCGTACCTTCTCAAACCGCCGCCCAAACTTCTGCAAAACCGCCTCGTCATTACCCTTTTTTTCGAAAACTCAACACGCACCCGCAGCAGTTTCGAGATAGCCGCCAAAAAGCTCGGTGCGGACGTGGTACATCTCGATGTAGCAAGAAGCTCCACAAAAAAGGGGGAGACGCTCTACGATACGGCGGCGAACCTCAACGCGATGGGGCCGGACGCCATAGTGGTGCGCCACGCCCAAAGCGGCACGCCGTACCAGATATCGCGCCATGTGGACTGCGCCATCTTCAACGCCGGAGACGGTGCTCACGCACACCCGAGCCAGGCTCTTTTGGACCTCTTTACGATAAAGAGGCACTTCGACTCCGACATAGAGGGCAAAAAGATCGCGATCGTCGGGGACATAAAGAACTCACGGGTAGCAAACTCCAATATGCGCCTTCTGCCGAGGTTCGGGATTGAGATAACCCTCGTAGCACCTCCGCACTTCATGCCCGAAACCGACTTCCCCTCCACGAGCAGGCTCGAAGATGTGCTCGACGATGTCGACATCATCATGAGCCTCAGAACACAGACCGAGCGGCACGCGCATCCGATATACGCCAGTCTCAAAGATTACGCCGCAGACTACTGCATAACTAAAGAGCTGATAGGTGAGCGCGACATTCTGCTGCTGCACCCGGGTCCGGTACACAGAAACATAGATATAGACGATGCGATGCTGGCCGACCCGCGATGCAAAGTGCTGGAGCAGGTCAGAAACGGTGTAGCGGTAAGAATGGCGGCGCTGAAAAAACTGATTCTCGCGAATGGATAGACTCTCGGCCCTCGCAAAAGAGGGCAGACCCTTTCTCTTCGTCATCTCCTACGACAAGAGTGAAATTTTCGCCGAACCTCTGGATGAACTCCCTCCCGATATTCGGGTATCGTTCAAAAAGAGGCCCAAGACAGGGTACCCGGCCCCGCGGATGAAAAAACAGCCGGTGCCCTTCTCAAAATACTCCGACGCCTTCAAAAAGGTGATAGAGCAGATAGAGGCTGGCAATACCTATCTTCTGAATCTAACGTTCCCTACACCGATAGAGATCGACCTGAGTCTGGAGCAGATTTACGAGCGGGCCAACGCCCCATTCAAGCTCCTGTTCAAAAACCGCTTCGTCTGCTTCTCACCGGAGCCTTTCATAACGATCGAAAACGACACCATAAGTACATTTCCGATGAAAGGGACGATAGACACCTCCATACCTAATGCGGCCGAAAAGATCATGGCCGACGAAAAGGAGATGGCCGAGCATGTGATGGTGGTCGACCTGCTCAGAAACGACCTGGGTATAGTCGCCGATCGTGTGAGGGTCAAAAAATTTCGATATATAGAGAGTATCGTCACGGCCGACAAGACGCTGCTTCAGGTAAGTTCACACATAGAGGCGAAGCTCAAAAGCGACTGGCCGGCACGGCTCGGCAGCATCATCGATTCACTGCTTCCGGCAGGCTCGATCACAGGTACGCCCAAAAAGAGAACCTGCGAAATCATAGAGTCGATCGAATTGCACGAAAGAGGCTTTTTTACCGGTGTCTTCGGAGTCTGCGACGGCAGGAGTCTATGGAGTGCCGTGATGATCCGCTATATCGAACGGACTCCGCGGGGGCTGGTCTACAAAAGCGGTGGCGGAATAACGATAGATAGCAACCCGGAGTCGGAGTATCGGGAGCTTATAGACAAAGTCTACTTCCCGCTTTAATAGAGGATATTTTGCAAAAACTCAATCGCTATCCGGCGTATTGAAAGCCCTGTCGCCTGCATCTCCGAGGCCCGGAACGATATAGGCGTCTCTGTTTAGATGAGGATCTATCTGAGCTATATGAATCGAAACCCCCGGAAATGCCGAGGCCACCCTCTCAACCCCCTCTTTGGCACCTATGACGTTGAGCGAGACGATAGCATCGGGGCCACGCTCCCCTATAAGCGTCAGGGCATCGTACAGTGAGCCGCCAGTGGCGACCATAGGGTCTACCACAATTACCGTCTTTCCCTTTAGATCTGGTATTCTGTCATAGTATAGACGGCTCTCGTGCGTCCGCTCGTCGCGTTTCATGGCCAAAAAACCGCCCTCGGCATCCGCAAGCACCTCCAAAACGCCCTCCTGCATAGGCAGACCCGCACGCAGGATAGATACACATACGACCCTGCTCTCATCCACGAACGTTCCAACGAATCCCCCTTGCCATGTGAGAATTTTCCGCTCCGCCAAAGGGAGGCTCTCCGCCGCTTCGGCCAGAAGCAGCTTTGCCAGCTCTTTGAGCCCGTGCCTGAAAGCCATGGCATTGCACTGCACATCTCTAAGAGTGTTTACGAGGTGTTTTGCCAACGGTGAACTGCTCTGGTTTATCATCGCTCTCTCCTGTTATAAGATCTTTTTCGTCATCGCGCATATATTCGGGCTGAAGTACGACATTGGTTATCCCAAAATGCTCTTTGAGCATCTTTTTGACCTCTTCGATCCTCCGGGTAGCCTCTTGGAGGGTAAGGTTCCTGCTGAAATCCAGATGCGCTTGCAAAAATATCTCCCTATCACCAAGGCGCCACAGATGAATCTGGTAAATATTCTCTATATCGGGTATTTTGCCCACCTCTTCGGCTATCTTGTCGATATCTATATGTTTTGGAGCAAACTCCATGAGTATAGCTGTAGATTCCCGTATCAAAGAGACGGAAGCATAGATGAGATAGAGGGCTATAAGTATGGAGATCAGCGGGTCTACCCAGTAGATATGCCAAAAGTAGATCGCTGCTCCGCCCGTTACGACGGCAACCGATGTGATGGTGTCTCCAAGCAGGTGAAGATATGCGGCCCTTATATTCATGCTCCCTTCCGCTTCCGCCTCGAGCAGCCAGATACTGCCGCCGTTTACGACCACTCCCAGCATTCCCAGAGCTATAACCCACGACGAGACCACCGGCTGGGGATTGTAAAGCCTCATAACCGATTCATAGACAAGATAGATACCGATGCCTGCGAGTACGGAAGAGTTGAAAAGAGCCGCTATGATCTCCGCGCGCTTGTAACCGAAAGTACCGAACCTTGTGGCCCTTTTGGCGGAGATTTTCTGCGCGAAGTAACTTATGGCAAGGGCTGAGACATCACTGAAGTTGTGCAGAGCGTCACTCAAAAGTGCCAGTGAGCCGGAGATGATGCCGCCTATTATCTGGGCGACGGTTATTACTACATTGAGCACAAAGGCGAGCAGAAGTCTTCCGCCGCTCACTCCGTGAAGGTGACTACCCATCTTTTTACCCGTTCTATTTCAGTATCGGAAGGGCCGCATCTCTCCATCCTATTATGCCGCCATCGATATTGAGCGGCTTGAACCCCCTGTCGGCAAGCAGCCTCGAAGCCTTTACACTGCGGTGGCCGCTTCTGCAGTAGACGAGAATCTCTCTTTTTTTATACGGCTCCAGTTCGCCCAGTCTCTCTTCAAGATCCTGCAGCGGAATCAGCTTCGCACCCTTCAGATGGCCATCCTGCCGATACTCCTGATCTGTACGAACATCCAGAACCACTATATCGGGATCTTTTTTGATCATCTCATACGCTACGGCCGGTTTTACTCTTTCAAAATTGGCAAGTATGATCCCTTTGCTGTAGAGAAAATAGAGTCCCGCAATCAGCAGCAGCAGACCAACAAAAAGATTACTGAAATTTCCAAACTTTTTCATAGACACTTCACCTTTTCGGCATATAGAGAATCTTACCTCAAAAAGCTTGAAAAATTACCGTTTTTAAATTTGGAGAGATTGGTGAAGTAGAGGAACCCGCCTAAAAAGAGCGGGGACCTGTAGCTACCAGCGTGAAACGATCGCCAGGTTCACGCGTGCATAACGCGGTATTTCGCTGCCGTCATAGTATCCGGTTTCAGTGCTGACCATGCCGGAAAGGTCTATCTGAAGCTGTTTGAAGCCTATACCGAGGCCACCGGTCAAAACAGTTCCGAACGTATCGTCTGCAACGTTCTGCATTGCTCCTAATCTTAGAGAGAACCACTGGGTCGGGTGTATGTTCACCCCACCCCCTATATATTGGGAGTCTATGCCGTCGAGGAAGGTTTTGTTCGATGTCAGGTCGAAATCCACGGCTATATCGAGCCAGTGGTCGAGCCCAGCATAGTAGACCCCGGCACGAACCATAGGATCGATCTTGTAAACTTCGTTCGTTACGGTATCGAACTCCGGTGTATTGAGGTTTTTACCGACTATACCGAAGCGCAGATTCTGCTCCGCTTTCGGAGTGTAGTAGGCTCCAAGGTCTACACCAAAAGCGGACGACCTTCTGTCACGGTCCTTGAAAGAGTCGCTTATATCTCCCGAAGAGGTATCTATGCTCACTTTGGTATCGTAGGTTATTCCATACATATACTTAAGAGCACCGCCTACACCTATAGTACCGGCCGAGGTTTCGAAAGCGTGGCCGTATCCGAAAGGTACCTCACCAACACTTAGACCCTTGAGGGATAGATAGGTGTATCCGTTGTTGACCGCATACTCGAGCGACGAGCTCTCGTAAGTTGCCTGATCCGATAGCGAATATGTATCTGTGGCCGGGTCGTATGAGTAGTACTGCATCGTATTCTGATCATCATAAACTATCAGATCGAGACGGTTAGGGTCTATCACCGGCGTCGCTGCAGCCTCGGAAGTGACATAAAGGCCGATACCGAAATTATTGACCTGCACACCGAACGCGCCTCCGGGGGTCAAAACGATTCCGCTCGTCTGACCCGACATATTTTTAAGCACACCGAGAGCATCCTCGATTCTGGCACTGTCTCCGTTGACTGTATTGCTCCCGTTTACAGGTGCGTTATCGGCGATTCTTTGTAGAGTCCCTGTAAAATCATCTTTGCTGAGCCTGTCGAGATTTTCTGCGAGGTTGTACTCGGAAACTCCGGCTCCCCCGGAGAGAACAACCTCTGTTTTATGACCGTTTACTGAGAGAAGCGCGGGGTTGTAGTAGACCGCCATGGAACCTGTCGCACTCGCCACTCCGGCGCCACCAATACCCATACTCTCGAACCCGAGAGGTTGAAAGCCCATCGCACTGGCGGCGGAAGCTGCGATACAGAGGCCGAACCCTTTTCTAATCCATCTTTGCATAGATACTCCTTTGGACAAAATTTATCTAAAAATCGTCAATTTGATAAAAAATGTAAATAGAAATTACAACCATAATTCAAGCTCTTTACCCATGCTACAATGTATCGACGTTGCATAAATTGTGTTCGGCAACGAAAAATGCCTCCCATGAAATCCAATCTTATCTGTTTTACAGCATTCACTCTTTTTCTACAACTATTTGGGTTTGATACTTTCGCAAATGCGGGAGAATATATATTCGTACCTTCGGAAACTATAGTGTTATGCAGATCAGAGATGAGTTTGACACTCTCAACCATAGGCTCAAAGAGTGTTATAAAGAGTTTTAGAAAACTTACAACAGATATAAAAGGAGCTGTCGCACTGAAGCAAAACTTTCATGATCCATTTTCACATCAAAAGCGATTCGAATACACAATTTGACAGCATCTATCTAACCACTTCAAAACATAAGCACAATTTTCCAAAAAGGTCACAAGAGAGGATTAACCTGGGCTCGGCTATCATTTTCTCGACCAAAAGTAAAAGAAAATTGTATAAGTTACCGTCAGTTAACCCTCAAAGAACGATACCATGTTTCAGCTTTGCATCAGCAAGGGATGAAGCAAAAAGAGATTGTAGTCTCAATAGACGAAAGAAAATCGATTTTTTCGCAACACCGGCAATAGCGAAACATTATGAGGCTATACACAAAAGTGGCAGGAGCCAAAGTGCACCTGCCTTCTTCAGGCTACTTGTAGTAACGCATAAAAACCTTCTCCAGGCTGTCGGACAACTTTGTACAGTTCCCCTCCACCAAAGCTTCCCAACTGCCGTAGGTTCTGTTGACATCGTCTACTAAAACCTTGGCATAGGTTCTGTTTTCATCGTCAAGAGCGAACAATACAGTCGCCTCCTTTTGGCCATACAGAATGACCTTGCCATCGAACGGCAGAGCCGAATCGTTACCATCCTGACTCTGATATTTCCTGTATACCTTCATGCCCCAATCAAAATACACTGCGCCGCCGAGGCAAGGAGTAGCGAGCGTTCCGGTTACCGTAGCGTTTATATCGAGCCCGCGCTCCAGCGCCGAAAATCTGAACCCTTTGCCGTATAGTGCAAACGCTCCAAGATCGGTAATGTTTGAATCGGCTGTATAGATAGTCAGTTCACTGCTGTTTACATAGCCTGTCAAACCGGCATAGCCGTTGACATTTATAACTTTCTTTTCCGTCTTTTCTTCATTTTCGTCATACGATACAACTCTCTCCGTCGTCACATTGAAGTCGACCGCCTGCAATGTGATATCCGCGATCTTTTTTATGGATCCGTTTTTGTCGTCTTCATTCATGTAAAAAGAGAGACATCCGTCACCCGTAAACTCGTACCTATTCAAGTAGCTGCTCTTTTCAACCTGATTGAGCATCAACATTTCACTATTGCGACTCTCTTCCATTTGGGCAAAAATTGTCGCGTTAAGCTTACCGTTATCAAGGCCTTCATTATCTTTCCATCTCGATAGTGAAGCTGTCGGCTTCGACTCGATAACCTCTCCATCTTCTCGAGTCGTCGTAGCCCTCATACTCCTTATTTATCAGCTTGCCGTCAATTTTGTATCTTCTGTTGGTTGGCTCGTAAGTTCCGTTTAGGAATATTGAGCCGCCATACTCTCTAAACAGACTTTTCAGGTACCCTTCATACTCGACGCAGCTGCTGTAGGCAAAAGTGCACTGCTCGTAATATATGGTTCCGCTCTCGCCTGATTCACACTCCACTCTTCTTGTACAGCTAATACTGCAGTTTTCATCTTGAACGAGGTTTGGAGCTCTCTCCGTAGGCAGTGCCACACCCAGCCTCTTTACCATATACGCAGGGTTCAAGATCGACAACTCCTCAGCCGATTCGGCCATAACGCTTCTCTTCCCTGTGGATGAAACGTATACCGCATCGAGATTGTACAGCTTCTCAATATAGCGACGTACTCGCATAAAGAAGGGCCATAGCGTTTTGTACCTCTTCTAGACTCTGCATAGGGACCTTCTTTCCGGTCCATTGAGGCAACTTGTCACAATCGCTAACACCACCGCCGCCGCATCCGACCATCATGATCGCTGCCGCCGCGAAGCAGAAATTACCAACTTTTGTCTCCCTTTCATAATAATACCCTCCTTCTTTATTGGGTATATTTTCATTATATATTAAGTTAATTGTTTTATTAGATTTTAATAACCAATATAATACCGCATACTAGAGTGCGATAGATATTCAGCCGATTTTGACTTCTCAACTCTTCCGCAAGAGCCCAAGCTATTGCAGACGATGAGACCGATCTATATCCATTCAATAAACATTTATCGATGATTTACTATAATCAGATACTATTGCACAAAAATCGAAGGAATATATTGGCCCTTTACTACATCAAAGAAGGTGATACCATTGTCAAAGAGTGCAGCGAGGATATAGTCGTGATCTCGCCATCTCTGTACTGGTATGCGTATGCCGAATTTCCTACAAGGTCGCTTACGAAAGCCAAAAAGCTGGCCGGCAGCTACATGGCCTCTCGCCCTTCATCGTACACTTCCATATTTGTAGAAAAGAGGGGAGACGGGTTCGACTGCTATGCATACGACGAAGCGCATCTACGCTCACTGACGGAACCGTATGCCTCCTTCAAGACACCGGCCTATTTCCTTCAGCAGTTTTCGCGACTGCTACCCTTGCGCATAGACGAAAACCTGACGGCCGACACGATAAACGGCATTACGGTAGAGATTAAAGAGAGTGGCACCGCCCTTCCGGCGCTCGACTCGCTGGACTTCGGCGCCATTGCGAAACCTTTCAACAGAGCCGGCACCGGAGGCTTCTCGAAGAGGCTGACCATCGCGCTTCTCGCGGCCCTTCTAGCAACTGCGGCCGGAGACCTGGCCCTAAGATACCAGAAACTTCATGCACTCGAACAGCTGAACGCAGCCGGCGACAGCGGAAAATCGATGTACGAGATAAAGGCCCTGTCGAAAAAATACGGCAAAACGGATATGGAGCAAAGAGGGCTCAGGAGAGCAATAAAAGAGGCTCTGTCGTCACCCATGAAATCGCTCGAGTGCGATCTGAAAAAGGGGTGCACCTATGAGTAGCTCCAAACAGTTCGCCGCCCTGTTTGCGCTGATACTCGCTGTATGGATAGGAGCCGGTATATATCTTGAAAACAGAACATCCGGAGTGCAGGAGGAGTTTTTCAGGAAAAAAGAGATCACAGGCAGATACAAAGCTCTTAGGGCTATCTGGTCCGAAAAAGCTCAAAAGCAGGCTTTGAAACAGATGGAGACGATGCTTAGAATGTACTCCATAAAACCCAAAACAGATAAAAGCGGAGGCAAAAAGATATACACTTTCACTCTCGATGCTGCCAAAGCGGACAAGGTGTTGACAAAACTTCTAAACAGCACTCTGGTCATAAAAACTTTCTCCGCAAAACGGATCGCCGACGACAGCCTGGAGGTCAGGGTGGAGGTTGCATTGTGATCTGGGTGAAACGGATATCGGCGATTTTGAGTGCCGCTGTTGCGTTTGTTATTCTTACGGCGGTCTTCATCTCAAAAGAGAGGCTCTGCAACATGGCGATAAACAGCGCTGCAGAAAAAACGGGAGTCACTCTCTGCTTCGACGGGTACGGCGCCGGGACTTTCGGCTGCGATATGAAACATATCACCCTTCTGTACGGCCACTCCCCTGTCGCAAAGATAAAAAAGGCCGATTTTTCTCTTTGGAAGATGGAAGCTTCCGACATCAGGCTTAAAGGCCTTGCCGCCGATATGATGCCCGAAAAGATAGAAACGGTAACGTTTCTGCCTCTAAGCGGCCAGATCCACTCGACAGGCGACTTCGGGGTACTGGATGGAAACATATCGCTAAGCGGCCGCAAAATCGTGCTGGAGCTCAAGCCCTCTTCTCTTATGAAGAGGAGGTTTTCCACGACACTGCGGACATTCAGATACAGAAACGGAAAGTATACCTATGCAATCTCGTTTTGATGCTATGGCGACCTCTATTTCGCTGATTCTGCTCCTGCTTCTTTGTGCCAGGCTGACGGCGATCGCGATAGAGACCTTTTTGCCCCCTCTGCCTCGGCTGGAGTGCAGAAGCGAGATCGAAAAACCGAACTACACCTACCGCTTCGCATCGGCGTTCGGGCTAAAGAGTGCGCCGGCGGCGACAACGAAGAGCCAGGCCCCCGCGCGCAAACAGGCGTCGCTGAAAGGGTATATTCTGAGCATGACGGCAATCGGGACTCCGAGTATGGCGATCATTGTAAAAAACGGAAAGAGCCGGCTCGTAAGCGTAGGCGAGGAGATAGATGGCTTCAGGCTCGAAGAGGTCTACACCGACAGGGTGAAGCTGAGCAAAAGCGGCCGCGAATACTGGCTGAGCATGAAAAAGAAAAAAGCCGCCGAGACTATTGAAACGGAAGTCGGTGAAAAAGCGAAAAAGCCGGAGCGTGAGCTTATCGAGCAGGTGCGGCGAGAGGGAGATACCTTCTTTGTTCCGCGCGAGCTGCTGAGCGAGATGCACGATCTGAAAAAGATATTCAGGTATATCAGCATAAACCCGGTCTACAGAGACAACAGACTTGTCGGTTTTGCTGTTTCAAATGTGAAAAAAGGGTCGGTTTTCGATAAAATGGGCTTGAAAAAACGTGATATCATAGAGAAGATCGACAGCAAGCCGATAAAGAGCGAAAGTGACGCTTTTGCCTATTTCAACAGACTGGAACAACTCAATTCGCTCTCTCTGACCATCAAGCGTGGTAAAGAGAGCAAGGAGCTCAAATATGAGATTTTTTAAGATCATCGCGGCGGCGGCACTGCTGCTCCCGCTACTGTTAAACGCGGAAAAAATTACGATCAATTTCAATGATACGCCGATAAGAGACGTCATCCAGTTTGTCGCCAAACAGACGAACAACAATATACTCGTAACCGACAAGATAACCGGGAAGGTGAACTTCATCTCGCAAAGTCCGATCGACAAAAAAGATCTGATCCCGCTACTGACCCAGATTCTGCAGAACAAAGGGTACACGGTGGTAGACGGAAACAACGGCTACATTCTTGTAACGCGTGCCGCAAACGCCAAAAAGCTTGCCGCTCCGGCCGGCAAAAAGGCAAAGGCCGGAATGGTGACCAAGATAATTCCCGTTCACTACATAAAAGCGGCAAATGCGGTACAGAAACTGCGATATCTAAGCAGCCAGTTCGCATCGGTATCGTTCGACAACGACAAAAACATTATCATAATCAGCGACTACCCGAAGCATATTGAAAATTTCGAAACCACCCTCAAAAAGATCGACAGGCCCATGCGCAAAGATATTCGATTCGTATCTTTGAAGAATGCCGATGCCGCATCCGCCGCCAAAAACCTCGGCGCCATTTTCAAATCGCTCACCACCACATTCAGGTTTCCGGTGACCCTTAAAGCGGATGCAAAAAGCAACAAGATCATCGTCATAGCGGACTCCTACGACATCGAAAGAGCAGTGAATATAGTCGAAAAGTACGACTCCCAAAACAGTGCAAAAGAGATGGCGAGCGATGTCATTTTCCTGAACAACGCCGAAGCCGCCACTACACTCAAGATCGTAAACGGGCTGATGAAGAGTTTCGACAAAGAGACACAGGCACAAGTTTCGATTCAGGCCAAGGAAGATATCAACGCCATCGCCATCACGGGCACTCCCAAGGCTGTAAAACTGATAAGCGGGGTGGTCAGAAAGCTCGATATCGAACAGCAGCAGGTATATATAAAGGCTCATGTGTATGAGATAAGCCAGAACAAGCTCAATAATCTGGGTGTAAAATGGGGCCTTGCAGGGGGTGCATCCGCAGGAAACCTGATAGCGACATCTATCTTCAATATGGGGGGCTCTTCGTTCGTTCTGCCCTCTACTCTTGCAAGCACCATAGACTTCGGAACCACCACCAAAGGGGTGGCGATAGGCGCGATCATCGATCTGCTGAAGCAGAAGGGAGCCGTCAATGTCGTCTCCGAACCCAACATTTTGTGCATAAACAACAAGAAGTCCACCGTCTATGTGGGCAAGACGATCTCGATCCTTACCAGCCAGGCGACAGGCAACGACACGACATCGCTCACCAGAAACACCTACAGCAGGGAGGATATCGGTCTGACCCTCGAAGTGAAGCCGCAGATAGCCAGCGACAACAAGGTCCTTATAGAGGTTAAGACGAAGATCGAAGATATCGACCGCGCAAGCACCGTGGCCGCGGACAGACCCACCACACTCAAACGTGAGGTGAATACGGTCTCCATCGTGAACGACGGCGAAAGCGTGATAATAGGCGGGCTATTGAAAAACTACTACTCGAAAGCGGTATCGAAGGTTCCGCTGCTCGGAGACCTGCCTTTTCTCGGGGGGCTCTTCCGCTCCACTTCGGAGAGCACAGACCAGATAAACGTAATAGTCATACTGACCCCATACATCATTAAAAACAGCGATTCCCTTGCGCAGATACAGCAGAAGATCGCAAAGAGCGAAGAGCTCAAGGCCAGGCTGGCGAAAATTCTGGAGAAGGAGCTCGAGAAGGGTGGCGAAAAGAGCGGGGAGGACGAATGACCAAAAGCCCGATCAAAGCGGAACCCGAGATCTACACCGATGTAGCCGATCTCGATTTTTACATAAAAAACGGGCTTCTTTTCGGTATCTACAAAGGAGAGCCGCACGCATTCATACGTGAAAACCCCGATGCCGACATGCTCAACGCCCTTTCGCATTTCGGTGCGAAACTGCCTCTCGCGATACTCGACGAAGAGAGCTACGACGCTCTTAAAACCCGTTTTCTCGAGCTGAGAAGCGAAGAGGGAATCGGAGGCGTCGAAGGGTTCGAAACTCCCGAAGAGATAGAGAGTTTCCTCCAAAACGAAGATCTTCTCGCAAGCGAAGACTCCGCCCCGATAATACGCTACGTAAACTCCCTCTTCGTTCAGGCGCTCAAACGCCGCGCTACGGACATACACATAGAGACCTTTGAAAAAGAGGGTGACGTACGTTTCCGCATAGACGGTGTACTGAACAGAATCGCCACACTCAACAAAGGGGCCATAGGCTCCATAATAAACCGTATCAAGGTTATCTCCAACCTCGATATTTCGGAGTCCCGCATTCCTCAAGACGGCCGCACGAAGATCACCATAGCGGGTGCGGGCGTAGACGTACGCGTCTCCATCCTTCCCACCTACTACGGTGAAAAGGCGGTTCTGAGGCTCCTTATGAAGGGGGAGTCGATACCCTCGCTGCAGCAGCTCGGCTTTTCCGAAGAGGTCTTTACGAAGCTCAAATCGCTTCTGAAGCACAGCTACGGCATGATTTTGATAACCGGCCCCACGGGAAGCGGAAAATCTACCACCCTGCACTCGTTTCTAAAAGAGATAGACCATGAGCACTACAACATAGTTACGGTCGAAGACCCGGTCGAATACAACGCCGAAGGGATAAACCAGATACAGGTGAACGAGAAGGTCAACCTCACCTTCTCCGAAGCGCTTCGCTCCATTCTGCGCCAGGACCCGGACGTCATAATGGTCGGAGAGATGCGCGACACCGAAACGGCCAAAATAGCCACACAGGCCGCGATGACAGGCCACCTGCTACTCTCGACACTCCACACCAACAGTGCATCCGCCGCGATCCCGAGGCTCGTTGATATGGGCATAGACCCCTTTTTGGTAAGCTCCACCCTTATAGGGATAATCGCCCAGCGGCTGGTGCGCATACTCTGCCCGCACTGTAAAACCTCCTATACACCCAGCGACGAGGATATACGCTATTTCGACCTTCCCCACGACATTTCGCTCTTCGGGCCGAAAGGGTGCGACAAATGCGGCGGCACCGGATACATAGGGCGACGTGCCATCGGAGAGATCATCGTCGTGGATGAAGCGTTTGCCGCCCAGATCAAAAGCGGTGCGGACGAGCAGAGCCTCAAGCGATACCTTCTCGAACACACGGACTTCAGGCCGATGTTTACAGAGCTTCGTAGAATGGTTATAGAGGGTGAAACCAGCATACCCGAAGCGGTCCGCATAGGGGTCAAGAGTATATGACCTTCCGCTACAAGGGGTATGACCGCTCCGGCAAACGCGTAAAAGGGATCATAGAGGCGGCAGGCATCGAAGATGCCAAAGAGCAGCTCAGGCATATGGGAGTTTTGGCCGAAAGCGTCAAGGCCCGTCAAAACCTCTTTAAGAGTGAACTCCCCCCGTCTCTCACCGCCGCGCTGGGACGAAACCTAAGCCTCTACCTCAAAGCCGGAATCTCCCTGCCTAGAGGACTGCACCTGGTTGCGGAAAACTACCCGGCACGCTCCAAACAGCACCGCTTTTTGGAGGAGGTGGCCAGACTCATAGAGAGCGGCGGCTCCTTCTACGACGCGCTTGCCGCCCAGAGCGTCTACAGGGTGCCGCCCTTTTTTCTGCAGACGGTAAAGGTGGCACAAAAGAGCGGAAACCTGGAGATGGTGCTTCTTGAGCTCTCCGACTATGTACAGGAGCAGGAGCGCATAAAAAGAGATGTAGTAAAAGCCTTCATCTACCCCACTTTCATACTTCTCATAGCGGTCGCAATGATAAACTTCATGCTTACGACGATCATTCCCAAGATCGTCGATATGTTCGAGGCGACAAAGAGCGAACTGCCTACTTCTACGAAAGTGACGCTGGCTCTGTCGCACTTTTTCCAGGCATATTCGTGGGCCATGCTGATAGCTGCCGCCGTGATTGCGGCACTTCTGGCCCTTTTGTGGAAAAAGAGTGAACGCTTCGGCTATATTATGGACAAAACGCTTCTTAAAATCCCGCTTTTCGGCAGTATGATCACAGCGATGGAGCTTGGGCGTTTCGGCCGCGTAATGGCCCTGCTGCTTCAAAGCGGAGTACCCTTCGCACAGGCTCTCAACTATGCCGTCCAGACTGTCGGAAACCGTTATCTTCGCAAACTTTTCGGTAAAATAGCGACACAGATCGTAGAGGGTAAAAGCTTCACACAGGCGGTACGCGAAAACGTAAAAAAGGGAGAGATTCCGAACGACTTCATAAACGCCGTGGCACTGGGCGAAAAGAGCTCTCACCTGGCATTCTCCCTAAAGAGTCTCTCCGAACTCTATGCGGAGCAGAACCGTGACCGAATAGAGGTGATGCTGGCACTCCTTGAGCCTGTACTTATGCTGGTCATCGGCGGAATCATCGGCTTTTTGGTCATATCGATGCTGCTGCCGATATTCTCGATCAGCTTGGGCGGATAGTGTTGAGTGCTCAGTTTTTAGGAGGTTGAATGAGATGTAGGAATCTTGAAGCATGGAAACGCAGCTGTCGGTTGAGTGTAGAAATTTACAAGCACTTTGAAACGTGTGTCGATTACGGTTTCAAAGATCAGATCACACGCGGTTCACTTTCGATCGCCGGCAAAAATGTTATCATCACTCAAAAAAAATCACACGAAGGATAAATAGCATGAACGCTACTCACTCAAAACTCAAAACTCAAAACTCAAAATCCCGTAAAGCCTTCTCGCTGCTCGAGCTGATGATAGTCATCATCATTCTCGGACTTCTGAGCGCCCTGGTTCTGCCAAACCTCATAGGCAAAGCCGAAAGCGCGAAGCGGAAACTGGTCTGCATACAGATGAAGAATATAGAAGAGGCCCTGAAGTCTTTCAAGTTCGACAACGGTATGTACCCTACAACCGAAGAGGGCCTCGAGGCGCTGCTGAAAAACCCGGACCACGAGAAGTATACGAACTACTCACCCACCGGATATTTCGAGAGCAAGCACCTTCCCAAAGATCCGTGGAAACATAGATATATCTACATCAACAACGGCGGAGAGATCGACATCATCAGCCTCGGCGCGGACGGCAAAGAGGGTGGTGACGGCGAAGCCGCGGATATCACGCTCAAGGAATGCGAAAGGCAGTAGGGGTTGAGAGAGCGGGCGAAAGAGGGATTCACACTGATAGAGCTGCTCATCGTACTTCTTTTGATGGGCATAGTCTACGCGCTCGCCTTCAGCTACATGATGCCAAAGAGCGAAAAAGAGGCCGCTTCGGAGCTGACACTCGAAACGATCGGCACATTTTTCCGCTCGCAGGAGCTATACGGCAAGGCCGCAATGACACTCTACTGCAAAGAGAGCGGTGTCTGCACGCTTGTCGGCAGCAATAAAGAGCCGGTATCGGACATTACTCTGCGCGGTATCGGCAGAGCCTACATCGTAAACCCCGACGAGACCTTTCAATCTATCGATTACCCTCACATCAAAATAGGAACGGAGGAGTTTCGGCCGATACTCACCATACACTGCAGAGCGGACGGCCTCTTCGATCCGCAGGTTGCAAGAAGGGGTGACAAGTGGTACTATCTGCACCCTTTCGGCAAGGTCTACAGATTCACCGATCCTGTCTCGATGGTATCCTTCATGCGCAAAAGCGACTATCTTCCCGACAGGGCGGGTTATGCGCAGTAGGGGCTTTACACTTCTGGAAGTGCTTCTTAGCATCTTTATCCTGTTTACGATGGGGCTTGCACTGCTCAAATTCGACGGCTGGATCAAAGAGGAGATAGGCAGGTACAAAGAGAAATCTATGCTTTTATATACATCTACACCCAACCTCTTCGAGAGCAGGCGAAGCGGTTTCAAAAAAGAGTCTCTGTACGACATGATGAAGTTTCCGAGACTCAGAGACGACGAAGTCTTCTGGCTCAAAAGGAGTTCGGCAAATATAGAGGTGGGTAAAGGCGAAAAAAGAACTATCTTCCAGAGCGGCGAACTGGACCTTACATATATGCTCTACCCCGTAACCGTCAAGCGCGACGACGTCCAGGTGGGCTTTGTCAGGATAGTGCCGTGAAACGCGCCTTCACCCTCGTCGAGATGCTGATATCCATAATGCTTACGGCGATTGTATTCACCTACATCTACGCCGCTTTGAACGATCTCAAAAAGAGTCAGGCACGCTATATGGAGTCGGCCGATACCGTGACGTCTGCTCAGAAGATATTCTCGCTTCTCTCAAAGGATCTCACTCAGCTTAGAGGAGCCGCCGATATAATACACGAAGCAGGGTACGACCGCGTATCGTTCACGACCGACAACACCATATACGGAATTGCCCGCCCCTGGATACACTACTACGTAAGCTCGAAATCGAGAGCTCTAATAAGGGTGGAGTCGACAGCCCCTATCGACTTTTTCACCGCAAACTACATAGGCGATGCCAACGGCACCTACTTCTTTGCCGACAAACTGGCCGAAGGGTGCGACTCTTTCAGGGCGGCACAGAGAGCGGATCGGATAGAGATACTTCTAAGGTGTGAAAATATCGCACCCATAGCATTGACACTCTACAAAGGCGGCCTGTGAGACGCGGGGTGGTACTCTTCATAACGCTCACCATCATACTAATGCTCTCGACCGTAGTTATGCTCTTTTTGAAAGAGGGCGGCGAGATAAAGAAGAGTGTACGCCAAAATATCGCCGATATACAGATGAACCTGCTTCTAAACGACATGAGCGGATTTCTCAAAAGAGAGAATTTTTCGCAGGATGATATATTCTACGGCTCCGAAATTCCGGTCGCCCTCGACCTGGGCAGAGTGACGGGCTCCATCTCCTTCACCTCAGCCCAAAACCGAATAAACATAAACCGCTTCATCGAATCGGTCCTGCACAACCAGCAGGCACTCATAAGCTTTCTGGACTGGCTCGATACTCTTAAACTGAAAAACCAGCCGCTGCTTATATCGATACTGCTCGACAGCTACGACAAAGACAGGTACGAAAGAATGAACGGAAGCGAAATAGTCCTCGAAAAACCGTGGTTTCAAAACGGAGCCGTCGCGAACGAACGGGCACTGACCGCAATCTTGCACCGCTACCGTGAACTGAGCGGCGATCGAAACGTCTCGATAGAGCGCTGGTTGGATGTTTTCGGTTTCGACGGCGATACCATAGACATCAACTACGCCGATATGGACCAGTTGAAGCTGCTATACCCGGACCTTCCGCAGATAGCGGTGGAGACCCTTGCAAAACATGCCGTGCGCTACCAGAGCGTCGACGATATTCCGATAGATCCGGCTTCAAGATCGAAGCTGCTGCAGAAACGCTTCGGAATCCAACCCGTACTCAAAAGCACCGATATAACCGTAGATATAGATTTTACGACTACCCAAGAGTGCAGCGGGCATATGGGGTTTTCGATGGGAATCAAAAAAAAGAGGATATCGGCCCTGAAACTTTCGCCGATTAACTGCCCTTGAAAACGGCTCCCAGGCACCTTCGGCAGACTCCAAAACACGGCCGCTCGAGGCTCTTTTGGTATAATTACGTTAAAAATTAGGGTCTTCATGAGAGTAGCTATCGTCCGACTTACGGCCATGGGAGATATCATACATACGCTGGCCGCCCTGCAGTTCGTCAAAGAAGCGAAACCGGATATAGAGATCACTTGGTTCGTCGAAGAGAAGTTCGCCCAGATACCGGAGCACAATCCCCATATCGACAGAATCGTACCCGTAAACCTCCACCGTTTCAAAAACTCCTTTTCGATCTCCGCACTCAAGGATGAGGCCGAAAAGGTAAAAAAGAGCGGCCCTTTCGACCTGGTCATAGATGCCCAGGGGCTCATAAAATCTGCCGTTTTGGCGCGTATCGCCGGC
Organism: Hydrogenimonas sp.; assembly: GCA_015490295.1. Lineage (GTDB taxonomy): Bacteria > Campylobacterota > Campylobacteria > Campylobacterales > Hydrogenimonadaceae > Hydrogenimonas. The sequence continues at coordinate 50,404 of WFYC01000019.1, forward strand.
AAGAACGTAGCCGGGCTCGACTACAGCTCCGCGAAAGAGGGAGCGGCCTCGTTTCTCTACAGCCGAAGATTTGCTATAGATTGTTCTGAGACAGCCCCGTTTCGATTCGCCTCCCTTATAGCAAAATCTCTGGGTATGCAGATTTCCAAAGAGATGCTGCTTGAAAAAAAGCCCTACCTCGGCTTCGATAAAAACAGTGAGTGCGAAGAGATCTCGACCTATTTCGATAAGGAAAAAAAGAGCATACTGATGGTAACCGCGGCAAGCAACGAGAGCAAAACCTACCCGCCCGAAAAGTTCGCGGAGCTTGCCGATATGCTTGGTGAGTTCAACCTTCTTCTGGTAGCGGGAAGCGAAGCGGAGAGGGAGTCGGCGAAGAGAATCGCAAAAGCTTCGAACGCAAGGCTTCTTCCGAAAATGAGCCTCAACGCCCTCAAGTACGCCGTATCACGCTGCGATCTTCTGATAGGTGCGGATACGGGCCCAAGCCACATGGCGTGGGCCATGAACCGTCCATCTGTGCTTCTTTTCGGCTCGACCCCCAAATCGATGATGATGGAGACCCCCCGAAACATCGCCATAACATCCGGTGCGAAAGTCCATCCGTGCCGCTTCGACAAGAGCGACCGCTCCATCGCGAAGATCGAACCCAAACGCGTAGCCGAAGAGGCGAGAAAGCTGCTTGCATGAGAGACAGAATCTACCTGATCCTCTTCAATCTCTTCAGATGGGTGGTGATACACACCCCCCAAAAGATAAAATCTCTCTTCATAAAGACTCTTGCAAGACTCATATATCTGCTCGACAGAAAACACCGCCGCATCGCAAGAGTCAACCTCGACCTCGCGTTCGGCGATACGATGAGCGACGAAGAGAAAGAGAAGATAGTAAAAAAGACATACGAAAATCTCCTCTTCAACCTGGCCGATTTCGTGCAGAACCAGGGAATCGACGAAAAGAGCCTGCTTGGCAAGGTGGAGTTCAAAAATCCTGAAATCGTCGAATCGGCAATGAGCTCGGGAAGACCCATCATCTTCATAACCGCCCACTACGGCAACTGGGAGCTTCTTCCGCTTGCTACAGCCGCCAGGTTTGGCCCACTCATCGGTGTGGGCCGGCCACTTGATTCGAAAGTGATGGATGAGATTCTAAGCGCAAACAGAGAGCAGTTCGATATAAAGGTGGTGCAGAAGAAAGGGGCGATGAGAGAGCTCATGAAGGCGCTGAAGCAGGGTCGCTCGGTCGGACTTCTGGTAGATCAGAACACGGCCGAAAACGAGGGACTTCTAATCTCGTTTTTTGGCAAAGAGGCACGCCATACGCCAGCGGCGGCCCTGCTGGCGATGCGAACGGATGCGGTTATCATCCCCGCTTTCATAACGACCGAAGATCACAGACGCTACCAAATAGAGTACTACCCACCCCTCGAGATTCCAAAAGAGGGGAGCAAGGAGGAGCGGATACTAAAAAACGTACAGGCGCAGGCCGACATCACGGAGCGGGCGATCCGCAAAAAACCGGACGAGTGGTTCTGGCTCCACAAGCGGTGGAAGAATCGCTTCGAGTATCTCTATGACGGAAGAGAAGATGGTGATAGGTAGACTCAAAGTGCCGCAAAGAGAGAGGCTCGATCTCTGGATAAACTACCTCATCGTAGCCCTCGGATTTACGCTTCCCATATCGATTGCCGTAAACAATGTGCTCCTGGTGCTCATCCTCACACTATGGCTTTTGGCCGGAGATTTCAAGGAGAGATGGCACAGAATAAAGAGCAACATGGCAGCCATCGCCATCATGATCTTTTTCGCATTCCATTTTGCAGGTCTCATATATAGTAGTGACCCTGAAACGGGTCTCAAAGAGATCATAACTAGAGAACAGCTTCTTCTATTTATGCCTATTTTTATATCGGTAATAAAGCCGGAGTTCATTAAAAAAGCTCTCACCGCATTTTTGCTCGCCCTCATGATTTCAGAAGTACTCTCTTATGGAATGTATTTCGACCTCATCCACATCCCTTGGCACAACTATGCAAAAGAGCCATACCCTACACCGTTTGTCAGCCACCTCTCCTACTCACCGATGGTCGCTTTCGCAGTAATACTTCTCATTCACCGCATAATCTACGGCGACGAGAGCCGCCGGGTGAAGATCGTATACCTCTTTTTTATGGTGACAATGTCTTTGAATATATTCATAAGCGGGGGGCGTGCCGGGCAGGTAGGCTTTGTCGTGATTCTTCTCTTTTATGTGGCATACCAGTTCAGAAAAGAGTTCAAGAAGATGGCGGCACTTCTTGGCATAAGCGTTGCGGCGATCGTGCTGGTATTTTTTATAAACAGACCGTTTCACGACAGGATGATGCTCGCCTACCACAATGTCGTAAATTTCAAAGCCAACCAGCACACCTCGGTAGGGCTCAGAATCAACTTTACGCTCAACTCCTGGGAGCTCTTCAAAGAGCATCCGCTGCTGGGTTTTGGAACCGGGGCTTTCGAAAAGGAGTATGAGCGTATAAACCGAAAACTCACTCCGAAAGTCCGCGCCACATCGCAGCCGCACAACTTCTATATGCTGACACTCGTTCAGTTCGGGCTCGCGGGGCTCGCACTTTTGCTCTACATATTCTATTCACTCTTTAAAATCGCCCAAAAAACGGAAGACTCCTACCGCGGCGTACGCTACTCGTTCCTGGTGCTCTATCTCACCATAATGCTCAGCGACTCCTATCTGCTGGGCCACTATACGACACTCTTCTTCGCCTATATCGCCGCACTGCTTTTTAACTCAAAGGTAGAAGATGTATAGGAAAATTCTCATCATCGTACAGCGCTCCAACGGTGACGTATTTCTGTCAACCCCGCTCATAGAGACGCTGCATGAAAGATATGAGAATGCGAAAATCGAGATGCTCGTAAACCGCGACACCCTCGCCATTGCTAAGACACTACCTCACCTAGATGCCATCCACACCTACGACTATGGGTGGAAAAGAGAGGGTGCGGTACGAAGGCTCAAAGAGGAAGCGGCTCTTGTAAAGAGAATCTTTAAAAAGTACGATCTTGCCATAAACCTGACTGCCAGCGACAGAAGCGTACTCTATGCCCGGCTGGCGGCCAAAAAGGCGATCTCCTGCGTAGAGAAGGAGCCTTCGAAGTCATGGTGGAAGCGCCTCGTTCTAAGCGGACACTTCGACTTTGATCCGCAAAGGCACATCGTAGAACATACACATATGCCCCTTAAACTGCTGGGAGTGGAGCCCGAGAGGATGGAGGTTCACGCCAACATACCGAAAGAGGGAGAAAAAGAGCTAAAAGATCTCTCTTTCGACACCGAAGCCCCTTTTGCTATCTTCCACCCGTCGGCGCAGTACGACTACAAGATCTACCCTGCCCATCTGCGAAACAGGCTGCTCGAAATGCTGAACACCCTCGGTATCCCCATAGCAATCACCGGAGGCACTGGAGAAATAGACAAAAGAGTCTCGAAAGAGCTTCCCGATCTGCCGAATCTTCATAACCTGATAGGCAAGACATCCCTCGCCGGCTACATCGCTCTGTGTGCGAAATCTTCGGCCTACATAGGCATGGACACACTCAACATGCACATAGCCGCGGCACTGGATAGAAGAGTATTTGCGATATTCGGCCCGACACTTCCGCAGATCTGGTCGCCGTGGAGCAACACTTTGCAAAGAGGGGTGAAATCGAGCGCACCTTTGCAAAACTATGGCAATATAACACTCTTTCAGGCCGATATGCCCTGCGTGGCGTGCGGGAAAGCGGGATGCGACGACAGACACGGCAGGAGCGACTGCCTCTATGCCATAGAGCCGGAGAGGATATTTGAAGAGGTGAAGAAGTGGTTGAGCGAATCAGTGTAACGATTTTGACGAAAAACTCCGAGCGCTACCTTGCGCGATGCCTAGACACGCTGGCGGAGTTCGACGAGGTTTTGATAGTCGACAACGGCTCGGACGACGCTACTCTCGAGATCGCGGCGAGGTATCCCAATGTGAGGGTAGTGGAGCATGAGTTTACGGGCTTCGGACCACTGAAAAACTTCGCCGTCAAAGAGGCGAAAAACGACTGGATCTTTTCGGTTGACAGCGATGAGGTGGCAACGCCAAAGCTCATAGACTCCATAAAAGAGCTGAGTTTTGAAGATAGAGAGAATATCTACACCATAGAGCGCCTAAACCATTACAGGCAAAAACCCGTAAAGTGCTGCGGATGGTACCCCGATGAGGTGATGCGCCTTTTTAACAGGAGGTTTACATCGTTCAGCGACGCGATGGTTCACGAGTCACTCATTGCGCCCGACGGAGCCAAGAAAATCAAACTAAAAGGGGAGCTTCTGCACTACCCGTTCGACAGTGTAGAGTCGCTAATAGCCAAAATGCAGAGCTACTCCACGCTATATGCCGAAGGGAGCGGCAAGCCCTCATCACCTGCAAAAGCCTTTTTCAGGGCCGCTTTCGCCTTTTTTAGAAACTACATACTTCAAAGAGGGTTTCTGTGCGGTTACGAGGGGCTCTTGATAAGCGTCTCTAATGCCAACGGGGTCTTTTACAAATATATGAAACTCTACGAGAGAAGAAGAGAGAAAAAGTGAAAGTTTCGCTCATCATAACCACATACAACCGGCCCGATGCCCTGAAGCTGGTCCTAAAGAGCGCGCTGAAGCAGCACCGTTTACCGCATGAGATAGTAGTAGCAGACGACGGCAGCGGCGAAGAGACCGCAAACGTCATACAGGAGGCTGCAAAAAAGAGCGCCGTACCGATACTCCACGCATGGCAGGAGGATGAAGGGTTCAGGGCCGCCATGTCGCGCAACCGTGCGGCGGCGATGAGCAGCGGAGAGTATATTGTCATGATCGACGGAGATATGGTTTTGCATCCGCTTTTCATAAAAGACCACATAGAAGCCGCCGAGCCCGGCACATTCGTACAGGGAGGCAGGGTGCTTTTGAGCGAAGAGGCGACAAAAGAGGCCATCATAAAGTCGCGAATCTCTTTTTCGATCTTCTCTAAATCGATAAAAAATAGAAAAAATGCGCTAAGGTGCACTCTGCTCTCCTCTCTCTTTTCGAGAAAGAGCCGCTCTTTGAAGGGGATCAGAACATGCAACTTCGCACTCTTTAGAGAAGATCTGCTTGCAGTCAACGGCTTCGACAACCGCTTTGTGGGATGGGGCAGAGAAGACAGCGAGTTTGCGGCGAGGCTTCTAAACAGCGGAATGGTGCGCAAAGATCTTAGATTCGCCGCCATCGCATACCACCTCTACCACAAAGAGAGCCCCCGCGAAGCGCTGAAAGAGAACGACAGAAGGCTGGAGCGCACTATAAAAGAGAGACTTGTGCGGTGTGAAGACGGAATCGACAGGTTCATGAAGGATAATATATGAGAATCAGCGGTTTTACATTTCTTAGAAACGGGCAGATGCTCGGCTACCCGTTTGAGGAATCTATAAAGTCGATACTCCCGATTGTCGACGAGTTCATAATAGCCCTGGGCCCATGCGAAGACGAGACGCAGAGCATGATAGAGGCGATAGGCGACGAGAAGATAAAGATAATCCATACCCAGTGGAACGAGGTGATGAGGGAGAGAGGCTACGTCTACGGCCAGCAGAAGATGATAGCACAGTTCAACTGTACGGGCGACTGGGCATTCTACCTCGAGGCCGACGAAGTGGTCCACGAGGATGACCTTCAGAAGATCGTCGAGGCTATGAAGAGGTACAAAGATGACGAGAGGGTCGAGGCGCTGCTTTTCGACTACATCCACTTCTACGGCAACGCCAACAGCTACCTCGACTCTCCGGGGTGGTACCGCCGTGCCCCACGCATCATAAAAAACTCCGTAAGAAGCTACGCTCCCGACGGCCTCTTCTGGCTGGTTCTGGCAAGCAACAAGATAGGCCGCTACCCCAACGCGGCGCTTACGGGTGCAAAGATGTACCACTACGGATGGGTCAGAAGCGAAGAGCAGATGAACCTGAAAAGCGAGAAGGTGCAGAAGTACTGGAACAAAGAGCACAAAAAGATAGACTACTCCCAAATAGATCCCTCGATAATAAAGAAGTTCAATGGCACACACCCGAAAGTGGTGCAGGAGTGGCTCCCGAAAGCCAAAGGGGTGTTTCAGGCAGACCCGAACCACGCTCTTACTCGCCGCGAGAAAAAGCACCGTCTTATGAAAAAACTCGAAGAGCTCTTCGGGCTGGAGCTGAGCAAAAAGCACTACCGGTTGATAAAGTGATAAAATGAAGATACTCGTAGAGCTTCCGACATGGCTGGGCGATGCCGTAATGGCCACACCGGCACTCGAAAACCTCTTTGCGGCATATCCAAATACAGAGATAACCGTCGTAGGCTCCTACGTCTCCACGGAGGCCCTGAAAGCCCACCCGCGCATCGACCGCACCGTAGTGGACAAGACAAAATCGACAGGCTTCCGACCGCTCAA
>WFYC01000020.1 GCA_015490295.1 Hydrogenimonas sp.
CCGTATCGGATGTACTTAGAAACGTTCAGGGGGTCGAGCCTACATGGCCGGCGATGTGGACACAGCCTACATCATTCACGACTCTGGCCTCCGCAACCAAAGAGTACCAGATCTGTCTTAAGTGCCACTCCTACTGGGCTCTCGGACCGACACAATCACAAAATCTCGGGGAGGTGGCAACTGGAGCAACAAGCAGTTGGATAGACAATGAGAACATGTACGCTACCGATCAGGCGTTCGAGTTCAATCCGAACAACAAGTCGGCCCACCCGGTGATCATGGCATTGAATGATATGCCGGGTTCGTACCAACCCAAAGCCGTCCGCGTAGAAGCGCTGCTATACCCCTGGAATCAGAATCCAGGAACACAGACGATGTACTGCTCCGACTGCCACGGTGCCGACAACGAAGATAGCGGCGACCCGAAAGGTCCGCACGGATCGAGCTTTAACTTCATGCTCAAAGGGCCCAACAAGTATTGGCCCACAAAACCCGACGGAACACTCTTTTCCACAGGGGACATACAAGCAGACGGAACGGTCCCCGATCTCTTCTGCGCCAACTGCCACAATCTAAACTACCCGCACAAGCAGTGGGCATGGAGAATGGAGAGGTTTGACATCGCATGCGTAAGATGCCATGTTGCCGTTCCGCACGGATCGCCCGTTTCGAGGCTGATAGGTTACGACAACTTCCCCGAGCCATACAACTACAACTACAACGGTACCAAACAGCTGGTGATAAACGGCTACAAAAAGGCGAATCCGCAAGGCAACTATTCGGCAAGCAACGTCTATTCGCCCGGATGCGGCGGCGGCGGATGCCACGGCGGACAAGATTACCCATATGCCGACAACGGAGCCGGGTATGACCCAGTTGATCCGCTTCCATAAAGCTGGTTCGGGGCTTTTTGCCCTGCTGCTTCTTGTCGTTTTGCTTCTACCGACTCTAACCATGGCTTCAGATGCCCGTAACGAGATAAAAGAGACGATCATCTCGTATAACCGCGCATTGATCGATGCTGCAAAAAATCCCGACTTTTTGAAAGATTTCGGCGATGAGCGGAAATTTGAGCCGTTTGCCGAGAAAAGAGTTGCGCAAAAGCTCTATATTTGGATAAAATCCTGGCACGAAAACAATCTCTATATGGATGCAGAGCTCATAGAGATAATGTTTGAAAAAATCGAGCTGAAAGAGGGAAAGGCCGAGGTTCTGACAGATGAGACTTGGAAGTACCGTTATTTCCGTCATATCGATGTAAACAGAACGGCAGAGGCGTGGTCACCTGCGAAGATATATTATAAAGTCAAATATGTTTTACGTTTTAAAAACGGAAAATGGAAGATCGAAGATATAAAAGTGCTATCGGAAAAAGAGCGGAAGCTTTAAGCGGCATCTCCTAAAGTGCGGTATTGATTAAACTAAAATAAAAGTTATCTATTGATATAGATTTGTATTGCAATGCTTATCGGTAAAGCTATAGAGTACGTATGGCCGCTTCAAAAATGGTTTGGGAGCTCGTTAGGTTCATCTGCCGCTTTCGCTGGCATTTTTTTGTATGACTACAGACCGACAAACCATTTTCGAGACGTGTCCAAAACAACTAGAAAAGGGGTCTTATGACGAAAATTTTAAAGTCCGCATGGTCGCTGCTGATTTCGATGAAAACCATGGTGGCGTTGACACTTGTTTTCGCCGTATCTATCGCGGTTGCAACATTCATAGAGAACGACTACGGCATCGAGACATCCTGGGCGCTTGTCTACGGAGCAAGATGGTTCGAAGTCCTGCAGGTACTTCTCGCGATCAACCTGATCGGCAACATATTCCGCTTCAAGCTCTACAAGCCGAAGAAGCTACCCGCTTTCATCTTCCACGTAGGGTTCCTGGTAATACTTATCGGCTCGGGAATGACACGCTACCTGGGATATGAGGGCATACTCCACATACGAGAGGGGACGAGTGAAAACAGGATGCTCTCAGCAGACTCTTTCGTCCAGATAACGGCCACTACCGAAGATGAAAAAACCGTACACAAAGATAAGAAGATTTTCATATCGGCACTGGGCGGAAACAGCTTCGACGAGACTCTCGACATCGACGGAAAGACTCTTCATGTGAAGTTCAAAGAGTTTATAAAAGATGCCGTCCAGACAGCCGTTGAAGACCCCAACGGCGAGCCGATCGTCGTCTATACGGTAGTCACACCGTCGGGGCCGGAGAAGTATTTTCTGAAAGAGGGAGAGTATACAGACCTGGGACCATACGTCATGCTCTTCGGGAACATAGAACCCGGCCCCATAAAGAAGCCCTATATCCATATCTACATGAAAAACGGCAGGTTTTACTTCAAGTCCAATATCGATATAGGCTGGTTCAAGATGCAGGATCAGAGCAAAGGTGTGTTCGAAGCGGGCAAAGAGCACCCCTTCAAAGCGAAGATGATGTACCTTGTTAACGGTATTCAGATGGTACCGCAGATGACTCTGACAAAAGGGGTAAAGAAGCTCGTACCTATGGCGGAGTACGAGAACAAAATGAATCTGAAGATGGAGAAGCCTCTATCGGCACTCGTTGTCGAAGTCGAATATGACGGAAAGAAAAAAGAGGCCGCCCTTATGGGTATGGGCAAACGCTTCAAGGGCTTTACGGAAAAAGTTGATTTCGGTGATATAAAAGTGGCTCTGGAGTGGGGCTCCAAAGAGATAGAGCTCCCCTTCTATATCTATCTCGATGATTTCGTCATGGAAAAGTACCCAGGATCGATGAGCCCCTCATCATACGAAAGCCACGTAATTCTATACGACGAGAAGAACGGAGTGAAGATGCCGTACAGGATATATATGAACAATACACTGGAATACGGCGGATTCAAATTTTTCCAGTCCAGCTACGATCAGGATGAGAAGGGCACGGTTCTATCGGTAAACCACGACCCCGGAAAATGGCCGACATATATCGGTTACATTCTCCTTACCGTAGGGCTTTTCCTGAACCTCTTCAATCCATACGGGCGCTTCGGCAGACTCGCCCGTACCAGGTACATAGAGAGCGGTAAAAGCGGAGCCGCAGCCGCAGCTTTTGCCGTGCTGATGCTTCTGGGCGCAGGCGACCTGAAAGCGGCACAAGATCATACAGGCCACAACCATGCCGTAATGAGTATGGAGCAGATAATTGAGACTGTCAAGAAGATAGATAGAAAACATGCCGACAACTACGGCTCCATCCTCCTGCAGGGGCCAGACGGCAGAATCAAGCCGATAGACTCCGCGGCAATAGATATCCTGAACAAAGTCCACGGTTCCGACACTATGCTAGGGCTCACACATAACCAGATCATTTTGGGTATGGCCACAAAACCATCCTACTGGAAGAGAATCAAACTCATAAAAGTGAAGCATCCGGAAGTAAAAAAGCTTCTCGGTATCTCACCGGACGAAAAGTACTTCGCGTTTATCGATATTTTCGACAAAACCGGGAACTACAAACTTGCAAAAGCTGTTGAAGAGGCGGCCAGAAAGAGGCCGGCGGAGCGCGGTACTTTCGATAAAGAGCTGTTGAAAGTCGATGAGCGCCTGAATATCGCATATATGGTCTTTACCGGTGACTTCATGAGATCCTTTCCTTTGAAAGGAGATCCGAACAAAAAATGGTATGCTCCCGCGGAGGCTCTTAAAACATTCCCGCCGGCTCAGGCTAACGAGATCAGGAAGATTCTTGAGAAAAATTTTGTAGGGCTCAATAAAGGCTTGCAGACAGGAGACTGGAGCCTTGCCGACGAAGCAGTAAACGAGATAAAAGCGTATCAGCAAAAGTACGGAGCCGACATCATTCCGGCAAAGAGCCGCATAGAGGCGGAGCTGCTCTACAACAAGCTCGATCTGTTCAACCGCCTCGTACCCGTCTACCTGCTCTCGGGCCTTGTTCTGCTCTTCCTTATCTTCCTGCGCCTCGTGCGTCCGAAATTGAACCTGAGAACACCCACCAAGATTGTGGCTGTCGTACTCGTAGTGGCATTTTTGGCACACACGTTCGCACTCGGTCTCAGGTGGTACGTAGCGGGACATGCCCCGTGGAGCAACGGCTACGAAGCGATGCTCTATATCTCATGGGCCATCATCCTGGCGGGAATTCTTTTTGCCAGGCAGTCGGAGTTCGCAGTATCCTCTACGGCCATATTCGCCGGCATCACACTATTTGTGGCACACCTGAGCTGGCTCGACCCACAGATTACGACGATGGTACCGGTTCTTAAATCCTACTGGCTCACGATACATGTTTCGGTCATTACGGCAAGCTATGGGTTTTTAGGACTAAGTGCACTTCTCGGTTTTATTGCGCTCATTCTTTATATTATGCTCGGCTTCAGCAAAGTCGATGAGACCAAGAGGCAGATCGTTCTGAATATCAAAGAGACCGCCAGGATTAACGAGATGTCGATGATAGTGGGGCTTTCACTCCTTACGGTAGGAAACTTTCTCGGCGGAGTCTGGGCAAACGAATCGTGGGGCCGCTACTGGGGATGGGATCCGAAAGAGACGTGGGCACTGGTAACAATACTTGTCTATACCGCGGTAATTCATCTGCGCTTCATTCCGAAACTGTGGAATACATTCAATTTCACCGTTCTCTCCGTAGTTGCGTACAGTTCCGTAATTATGACCTATTTCGGTGTAAACTACTACCTCTCCGGCCTCCACTCATATGCAGCAGGCGATCCGGTGCCGGTACCTACATGGGTCTATTATGCTATTGCGATTGTAGCGGTACTTATCATAGCCGCATACAGAAATGAAGGTAGCTTCGAAAAACTCCAAAAAGCGGTATTGAAAAAATCGGCCACCTGAGCCCGAATTTCATCTTGGGGAAAACTGGTCACGGTTTTCCCACCGAAATCTCTTTCCGTCTAACTTTAGACACCGGTTGTGTTTTTTATAGTATAATATCTTTGATTTTTTCCTAGATCATATTTTTGAGATAAAAGAAAGAAAAGCTTTTCAAAAAAGCTTCTTGGCCCCTTTGTTTTTATCTCGGCAGCGAAAATCACATCTAAGGAGCATGAGTGAAAATAGTTCCGGTAATTATGTCGATTCTGCTTCCTCCACTGTTACTGCATGCGTCACCCAAGCTCGAGTTTAAAGAGAGACTTGTCAAATCCGCAACAGAAAAGGCGAAAAAAGGCGATCCGAACGCGCAGTTCACGCTCGGCGAGATGTACTACCTCGGTTTTTTGGGCAAAAAGGATTATGAAAAAGCCGTCTACTGGTACGAAAAGGCTGCCGAAGGCGGCCATGTGAAAGCGGAGTTCAACCTAGGATATATCTATTTCACCGGTAAGGGTGTAAAGAGAGACTATAAAAAGGCTCTGGAGTGGTTTATGAAAGCCGCCGAATATGATGACCCGAAGGCGATGAGATACCTTGGAGAGATGTACTATAAAGGTCTTGGAGTTGACAAGGACTACAAAAAAGCTTTCTACTGGTATAAAAAGACCGCCGATCTAGGTTATCCGAAAGCCCAGTACCAGGTGGGAATCATGTACAGAAGAGGGCTAGGTGTCGATAAAGATCTATACAAGGCCAAATACTACCTAAAGCGTTCTGCGGTCCAAAGCTGCTCGGAAGCTGAATTTGAACTGGGCAAGATGTACCTTTCGGGCGACGGCATCGAAAAGGACGAAGAGAAGGCTATACGCTTTTTGAAAAAAGCGCTCAAAGACGGCAAGAAAGAGGCGAAAGAGTATATCGAGAAACTGGAAAATTAGAGAAGCCGGCGAAATATTTCAGCCGGCATATAAATAGATCAGCCGGAGTGGCTCTCTTCGTACCCTGGAAGAGTCTCTTTTCTTATCAATATCTCCCATCCGTACGTATCCATCACCTTTTTTGCATCCTTGCTGCCATTCATATAGGCCTCTTGCATCCACCGTTTAGCTTTTTTC
>WFYC01000021.1 GCA_015490295.1 Hydrogenimonas sp.
CGAAACGCACAAACAGGAAATGGAGCTGCTTATGGTCGAAGTTGAGCAGGAAGAAGTGGTTACCGTTTATTTTTATAAACGGCAGCACAAGGGCCACCACCGTCACTACTCCGAATAGCCAGTAGCGTTTATAGCGGTACGGTACCCACCCATTCAGGTACTCTTTGGCGCTCTTTCTCTTTTTCGGCGCGGTTGCGCCGGCTGTAGCTTGCATCAGTTGTCTCCTTCGTTGTTTATTTCTCTCTCTTCGCGCTCGAATGGGCAGATGAGAAGCTCATTTTCCGATCCGTTCTCTCCGCCCATCGGTTTTCCAACCTGCAGAAACCTGTTCTGCGCAAGGGCCTTCAGGTCGCGTGACTCGATATAGTCTTTAAGAGAGCTTCTGCTGACCCCCAGTTCCCTGGCGATAGAGCTGACACTCCTGCCCTCTTTCAGCCCTTTGAGTATATCGGGCTGCATCGAATCGAATTTCGAGTGCGACTTGCTCCCTTTGGGTCTGCCGACTCCGCCCCTGCTCTTTTCACTACTCTCTCGCACTTCGTTGATCAGCGGCACGACCTGCTCTATTGGGGTATCTTTTGTTATCAGCACCCCTTTGTCGGCTATAAAAAGAGCGATTTTCCGGCTTATCGTGCAGCCTATGATCTTCACCAGCTCTTCGACACGGCTGCTCAGTGTCCAGATCTCGTCCACGACAAGATTGTCCCCTTCGCCGAGAGAGTGGATGAACTCTTCGAACTGCCTCCTATCTTCTATAGGTCTGTTTCTGCCGGAGTACTCTACCACCTCTTTGTCTATCTCCAAGCCGCGTCCAAGAGCGAAACCGACTATGGACCGCTGCTGGGAGAGCAGGCTCTTGCATCCTGGAACCTGCCGCAAGTAAGCGTAAGTCAATAAGCCTCCTCAATATTTTTCATAATTCTACACTATAATGACGATAAAAGTCAATTATATAAATATTAAATCGCCATATTAGGTGAATATTTCGTCACTCGAAGCCGAGCGCTCACTATTATGTTAAAATATAGAGATATAAGAGATCAAGGAGCCTGAGTGAACCTTACACACCTGGATGAAAACGATCGCCCGAAGATGGTCGATGTAGGCGAAAAGAGCCCTACGAAACGGGTAGCGACGGCAAGCGGAACGATAAGCATGAGCCACGAAGCCTACGATGCCGTCATTCAAAACACGGCGAAAAAGGGCCCTGTACTTCAAACAGCTGTAATAGCCGCCATCATGGGAACGAAAAAGACACCAGAACTGATCCCGATGTGCCATCCGCTTCTGCTTAGCGGAATAGATTGCGATATAGAGGAGCTTCCAGATCTGCCGGGCTTCAGGCTGAAAGTGACAGCGAAACTGAGCGGCAAAACAGGGGTGGAGATGGAGGCTCTTACGGGTGTCAGCATCGGTCTTTTGACAATATACGACATGCTCAAGGCGATCGACAAAGGGATGGAGATTCGCAACATTAGGCTCGAATCGAAAGAAGGAGGAAAGAGTGGTTCTTATAAACGAGAGTGACAAAAAGGTCGAAATCGCATATCCATGCGAATGGAAATACAGAGTGATCGGCGAAAAGAGAGAGGAGATAGAGGAGATCGTCAAGTCCGTTATGGGCGAGCGGCCCCATACCCTCACATTCTCGAAAAGCTCCGGAAAAGGGAGCTACCACAGTTACGAACTCTGTGCACTGGTTCACAACGAAGACGACCGCACCGAAATATTTCGACAACTCAAACAGAACGACCGTCTGAAGATGGTACTTTAAGGATATATATGGATCTCGAACTCAAAAGCTACTACGACACGGCTCTTCAAAAAGGGTTAACCGGAAATGAAGCGCTCAAAGATGCGATCCAAAAGAGCATAGAGGCGGCCGTACACCGTTACAGCGCCGCCTCCGCCAGGAACTTGAGCGAGTCTCTTTGCGAATCTTTCGCAAAAGAGATCACTCAGTTTGCAGATACTGACGAAGAGATTTTACAGTACGCTTTCGAGCGGCTCATAGAGAGTGTTCAAAAGCCGAAAGAGAAGGAGATAGAGCGTCTCATCATAGAGATCGACAGGCTACAGCGCCACCTCAACACCGAAGAGGAGGAGCTCCAAAGAAGCCTGCGTGAACTTTTCGTCGGAATAGAGGCCGCCGTAGAGAAAATAGCCCCGCAGAGAAGAGATGTATGGAAAGAGGCCCTCGAAAATACGGAGCTCGGCCATGTCGAAGGGCTCGGTATACTTACCGAAACGATCGAGGCCGCTCTGATAGCGGCACTTGAAGAGGCCGAAGATATCGAAAGCTCTATAAGGGAGGTGGTTAGACATGTGACGCACAAAGCGTTGAGCGAAGGAATTTTGAGCGCCGCAAGAATACGCGCCATACTGACAACGATTCTGATGAAAGCCTCCGAACTGGCCGAAGCGACACCCAACTTGGCCGAAGAGATCATTCACGGAGCGGTATACGGGATCAACGACGCTCTTATCTCCACCGTAAAACAGCTGAAAAACCAGCTCAACTTCGCCCCCAAAGAGCAGGAGACGGGGCACGTAAACTGGCGCGAACTCATCCGGATGCTTTCGCGCAGCGACGAACTCTACAAAGAGATTATCAACGATGTCGCATCCAAAAACTCATCTTTTGTAAGAGATATTCTGCTTGGCTGCTCCGATGTGATAGGGGACCAGTTCGCCGAACTAAAAAGAATCAGCAACGAAACTATAGAGGTTGCCAAAAAGAGACTCTCCGCTCTTGCGAAAGAGGCGGCCATAAGAGGAGTGGAGCTTAAAGAGCAGCTGACAAGCGAAGCGAAAAAACTCGGAGAAAAGGCGTGGAAAAAGGCCCTGGAGATGGCCGAAGCCTACAAAGGCAAAAAGCGATAGAGTAGAGGGTTCCGCTCTATCGCAGCCACTGTATCTACTCCATATCCTTTGCCAGCGTAAAGATATCCGAGAAGTTATCTCTAAAGTCACGGCAGCGGTCACACAGCATCTCTCCGCCCCTGTAGGGAAATGCGACTTTGCACTCTTCGCATATCTCCAGCTTGTGCTTTACAAGCAGCTGCATTCTGTCGAAAGCGAAATCCACAAGATCTATCCCCGCGACGGTGCCTATGGAACCGGGCCGGCAGATATCATCACATATTCCGCAGGCTATACACTTGCCCGACTGAAAGATTATCCCGCTGTTGTCCTGCAGAAGCGATAGAGCTCCGGTAGGGCAGAACATAGCGCACTCCTGGCAGTTCGTGCAAGTCTGTGCATCTATCTTTTTATCGGCGACAAACGAAAACGGGGAGCCGGAGAGTGCAGTGGCCTCAAAATCTTCAGATACAGTTTTGAGGGAGTTTTTAAGAAGCACCCTCTTTAACGGCACCCTCCCATCCACTCTCGATGCGGTCTCGCCGAGAGTCCGCTCTTCGCCGATCTCCGAAGCTATGCCCGCAAGTTTTTTTAACAGCCCTCTTCTACCGATGTCCGTCTCGCTTTGTGAAACTTCCGTCACTGCAGAAATTCTCTTTTTTATGCCTGCGGCATCCAAAAAGTCTTGAGCCTCTATTATGGCGTTTTCGATACTCTTTAGCACGAGAGTATTGGAGTTTACCGGGCACTCTTTGCAGTGGAAGAGATCGCAAACGACCTCACTCTCACTTCTTATCGCTATAGTTATCAGATGTTCGACCGATAGCGCCCCAAGGCACGGGATATTCTCTTTGCAGGAGATCATGTTCCCGCTTCTGCCCGGAAACTCCACGGCGAAACGGTTCGGATCGAATAGTTCGCTTGAAAGCGCTTCGGTCGGGCATCCGCCTACACATGCCGCACAACCGGTACACTTTTTGGCATCGAGGGTAAGCCTGCTCCTATCGAACACCATCGCATCTTCGGGGCACAAATCGATACATACTGAACAATCGTTTTTTGCATAGTCGCTTCTTAGGCAGCTGAAGTAGTCGAATTTGAACAGATCTGACAAACTTAGAGATTCACTGCGCATCCATATCTCCCGTGCGCTCTCTCAAAGAAGAGTAGTCAGACAACAAGAATTCGACGGTAAAATCACACAGATCTCTATAAAACGGCGTCATAGCCATAGGCTTCACGGCCAGAAGGAAAGGGACGATCCACCTTATAAGATGGTCGCGAAGGAACTCCTCTTGCGCAATCAGATCGCTCTGGCTTATCATATTCTGCACGAAACCGAACTCTATGCCTGCATGGTCAGGAACGTACAGCTTTGAACTTTCGAGGTTCAGGTCATATCCGCGGCTGAAGTAAAACTGCATCACCGGGTTTTGCAGGCCTACGAGAATTTCGTTTTTGCTGTCCATGACTGACGACTCGATCGGGTGGTTGTGAACCACGAAGAGGGAGTTGTAGTCGACATTCAGCTCCTCTTTGATCGTCTCGAGATCCGTTTTCGAAAACCACTCGAACGTCTCTTCGCCTATAGTCTTCAGCAGCTCTTCGTTGTCTGCAAGATCGCCAAGAGCCTTCTCGTCCAACTCTTCGGTAAAAACCCGCGATAAAAATGCGTATATATAGAGTCTCGTTCTCTCATCCATTATGAAATCCCTTGTAACTGTTCGAAGAGTATGATAGCGAAAACCGCACCCAAAGAGAGTTTCAGACTGCGGCCATTTTGCTATATTGTCGGACGGATGCCTCCGCCGAAGAGGCGAAGGGGTATCAGAGGCACCCTTTGAAGAACGACTTTTTGGGCGGAGGAGGAGCTTTGAACTCGGTCGCATGGATCGTATTATCCTTCTCGTCGTACGACCCTATTATCGTGACCTCGTTCCTGTTGATCGCCTCATCTAGCTCGCTGCGGCTGATCTTGTCCAGGGTAACCCTATAGTATTTCCCATCATCGTGAACATAAAGAACAAGCTCCTCTTTTATCGGATCGCCGAACTCCCAGTTCTTGAAGCATCCGCCGTAACCACAGACCGCGCTCTCGAGCCTGCAATCTTTGAACATATCGTTTTCGGCACACCATTTGGTGGTCAGGAATCCCTTCTTCTCTATCCCTTCGCTTGAGCCGAACAGTGCAGCAGCGAAAGCGGCAGAGAGTGCAAACATTAAAACCTTTTTCATCATTTCACCTCCGATTTGAGGGTTTTGAGATATGCGACCATATCGTCCAGACTCTTATCGTCGAGCGGATAGGGAGGCATCGTAGAGACCCGCTTTCCATGATCCAGGTTATACCATAATGCGCTGGGGTGGGCGTTTCTGTTATACCCCGGAACAACCACGGCGTTCGGGTCCACAAGAGACTC
Source organism: Hydrogenimonas sp. (assembly GCA_015490295.1). Lineage (GTDB taxonomy): Bacteria > Campylobacterota > Campylobacteria > Campylobacterales > Hydrogenimonadaceae > Hydrogenimonas. The sequence goes on from WFYC01000021.1 coordinate 5,283, forward strand.
TCTAAGATAGGCGGACGTGGAGTAGCCGCCAACGTTGTCGAGGCCCGGCGCCATATAGTTCGCGGCACTCAAACCGCTTATATGATGGCATCCCGTACAGCCGTTCTGCTCTATCAGCTCTTTTCCGTGCTCCGGATCCCCCTTGGCAGCAGCGGTAAGCTCGGCTACAAGCTTCTCACCACCGTTGCTGTCTACAAGCTTGACTGCAGTCCAGCCGGAAAGAAGCTTCTGCCCGTCACGATTGAGTCTCGCACCATCCCAAACGGCAAACGCTACGGGAAAAGCACCTTTGAGGTTCAGATAGCTATCTTTCAGCGGTCTTGTAAGCGTTCCTCTCCACACATTGTCGGAGTAGCTCATATCCGCATCGAACTTTTCGCTACCATCTTTTATTTCGGTCATGGAGCGGAACCCTTCCGAAACGAAAGAGCGCTGATAATCTTTTACCGCTAGAGCCCCCACCTTCTGTACGAACTCTACCGCGCTATCTCCGAAGGCGTTTTTACTCAAGACGTTCTGCTGCATCGATACGTCACCGTTACCATTCGGTTCATATATCTTCTCGACAGCCTTTTGAAGATGGATCACAACCGGCCTTCCGTCGCTACCCATTCCTATATAGGGAAGCTTTTTCGGATCTTTGTAGTTTACGGGAAACTGAACGGCGAATCCATCGGCATAGACATCCGACTTGTAGCCACTCTGAATCGAACGCGTACCGTCCGGCCACTCCAGCAGGAAGGCTATGTTTTTGTCGTCGTGAATCGCCTTGACACGGGCCTCCTTGGCCTTCGTGTTTTTGTTTAGCTCGTTTGCCCTCTTGTCGTTCATGACAAGGGCGGTCTGCGGATAGAGGTGGATCGTAGTCGCCTTGACATACTCCCACGCTTTCGATGTCGGTGTCAGCTTGGTCACATCCCTTTCGGTCTTCTGAACCAGTACGACACCGTCAGCAAGAAGGGTCGAGGCGACAAGCGAGGTTGCCAGCAGTGCAGTAGTTGTCTTAGTCATATTCCACCACCTTGAACTTGAATTTGTTGGGGCTGTTTTTCCCCTGCATATAGCGGTTGTCTATCGGCGCGAGCGACAGACCCTCTTTTTTTGCGATGCTCTGGTAGTACTCTTGGTCGAGCCTGAACATGTCGGAGTGCTTGTATGCGATCAGAATATCCATAAGTTCACTCTTGCCGGTCTCTTTTCGCTTCTTCATCTCGGCACGCAGCGTCTTCATCGCATCGTGCACCTGCGGGCCGAAAAGAAGCTCCAGCTCTTCCATAGGCACACGGTTGCTCCCCTCTATGACCCGCCCTTCGGCATCGAACTTCGGCGGCGCTTCGGTAGGCGGCACATAGTAGACGTTCGGCTGCGTACCGTAGTCACTGCGAAGCGGCAGGGCGACTTTGTATTTGTGTACGAGCTTGTGCACCTGCCCCTCTTCGTCGTCAAGGAAACCGACGAAACGGATTCGTCCGACACACTGCTGCGCACACGCCGGAGGAAGCCCCTTCTCAATCCTCGGGAAACAGAGGATACACTTTTCGCTCTTGCTGATCTTGGGGTTGAAGTAGATCTTTTTGTAAGGACACCCGGCTATGCAGTAACGGTAGCCCTGACAACGGTCCAGATCGACGAGAACAACACCGTCCTGGTCGCGCTTGAAGATCGCATCCCTCGGGCATGCACTCAGACAGCCCGGATTCGAGCAGTGGTTGCAAATTCTCGGAATATAGAAGAAGTAGTTGTCGTTCGGAAAATCTCCAGCACCCTCGTCCTCATCCCAGTTCGGACCCCAAGTGGGCTCGACATCTGGCTTCAGCTGAGCGCCGAACTGAAGCTGATCATGGTTGTAGTCCCAGGGCACGCCGTAGTCTGCCTCTATATTGGGAACCACTCCCGCCTGAAGGTCACCGGATTCATCGAACCCTCCACCTAGCTCCATCCAGTTTTTCGGATAGCCGGTACCCGGATAGGTTTCGACATTGTTCCAATACATATACTCGCGGCCGTTGCGGTTGGTCCACTGCGTTTTACACGCCACGGTACAGGTCTGGCATCCGATACACTTGTTCAAATCCATTACCATTGCTAATTGTCTTTTGGACATCGGTTATTCTCCTTCTCTCGCATCGATCGCATAATCTATATGGGCGCAGCCGGTTACACATGAGCTTCCTACTCTACAGAGACCGGCATCGGCATATATACTTCTGTCAAAATCTCTCATACGTCGGCCTTTTCAAAGTCGATCGCACCGTCATATGCATACTGGTTGCCGTCCCAAAGACCGCCGAATTTCAGATGCCCCCACCCGTCAGCCATCTCGAGCAGGTTCAGAGCGGTCGGGACCACTTCGTTGTGGCCCTTTTTGAATTTGTACATATACGGCTCCCATCCATGCTCCATAACGAGCCCGTCCGGCGGACATGAGCTGGAGACTTTGGCCATGGCGTAGAACTCTCCGAGGCTGTTGAAGATGCGAATCGTATCGCCGTCTTCTACCCCCTTCTTCTTGGCGACCATTCTGTTGACCTGCACATAGGGTACTCCTCTTTGAAGGCGCTGGAGGATCCGACTCTGTTTATAGTTGGAGTGGATGGACCACCGCGCATGGGGAGTCATCAAGACGAACGGATAGCGGTTGCCCTGCGGTCTTATCCCTTCCATTCCGGTATTGGTCGCAGCACCCAGTTTTATGAACATAGGATGGTCGACATAGAACGTCTGTCGTCCGCTGAGCGTCTCCAGCCTCTCGAATTTGTAAAGATGGTCTTCGAAAGTGAAAAACGGTCTGTCGGAATATAGAGGAGAGGTCTTTCCAGCCTTTTCGTTAAGCTGCAGGAATCCGCCCGCCTTGTACATCTTCTCCATTGTCCACGGCGCATACTGCTCACACTTCTCAAGAGCCGCTTCAACGGCCATCTTGTCCGTTCCCAGATACGGCTCCGCGGCAGCTTCCGACTCCTCGTCGGTATTTGTGAACTCTTTGTAGAAGTTGGCCAGGTCGTGATACCCCTCCCTCGCATACTTTTTAAGATCTTTCACCTTCGCCTTGGAGATATTTTCGGGGCGGTTCGCCACCTCTTCGAGCTTCTTGGCGATCAGGGCGAACATGCTCCACTCATCCATGGCCTCTCCGACAGGCTTCATATTGGCGATCGGCTTGGCAAGGTTGGTAAACCTGTGATATCCCGGGCTGGTTCTGATATCGTAAACCTCATAATGCGACTTCGCCGGCAGAAGCAGGTCGGCATAGACGGCAGCTTCGCTCATCCTGAAATCGACATAGCAGAAGAAATTCGTCTTCTTCAAAAAGGCTTCACGATAATCGCTTCCCTTGTTTCGCCTGAATTTCGAGTCTGCGACGATAATCGCCGTATCGGGTTGCCACCAGGGCTTGACGACGTTACCGTGGTGAGACTCGTTGTTGCCTTTGCCATTTTTACCCTCTTCGAGCAGCTTCTGAACGATCTCCATATAATCTTTTTTGCTCATTCCGTTCTGGGCACGACGCACATCTTCGTCGCTGAAGTATCTGTCGAATGTCTTCATTCCGTCGCCGAAAACAAACTCACCCACAAATCCGGAGCCGAACCGGGGTGCATATTTCCCGCTGAATCCGCTGAGAGCCCCAAGACCGCTCAGGCTGAATTCGTTTTCGGTATTGAGCCCTCCATACGGTCCCATACGCCCTGTCAGGCCGCATATCGAAGCTATGTTCCAGATGGCCATGACCCCGTTGAAATATTTGTTGAGCGAAAACCCGGTAGTGATCGCCACGACCTTCGGTTTGGCTATGTCGTACGCAAGCTCGCGAACCACGTCGGGATGTACGCCTGTAATATCCTTGGTCTTCTCCGGAGCGAAGTTTGCGGCCGACTTTTTGAGCATCTCGAAGACTGTCGTCACTTTTACTTCACCATCGATGGTCTTCACGCTCCACTCGCCTTCGAGCTCCGGATCGATCCCGAACTCATCCAGCCTGAGCGTATGGTGTTCACTCCCCTCGGTTCCGGGCATCAAAGTCGGTTTGCCTGTCCTGGAGTTCATGGCATAGAACTCCTCGTGGAACTTCTCCTCCTCCTCTTCGTTTTTGGCATGCTCCATATCGGATCGCCTGAGCAGCTTGCGGTTGTCGAGCCGCACAAGGAAAGGCAGGTCGGTAAATATCTTCATGAAGCCCGGTTTGTAGAGCTTTTCGTTCAGAATGACGTTTATGACGCTCATCGCCAGTATATTGTCGCTGCCCGCTTTTATAGGAATCCAGAGATCGGCCGACTTGGCGGAGGCGTTGAACTCCGGCGTTATGATAATTACTTTCGCGCCGTTGTATTTGCCCTCCCATACGAAGTGGGCATCGGGAATCCTGGATACGGAGGGGTTTCCTCCCCAAAATATCGAAGTGTCCACGTTGTACATAAAGTCGTATGTACCGCCGACATTACCCTCTCCGTATGCTATCGCGGCACCAGAAAACATATCTCCGAGATAGGAGGCCGGGTATATCCTTACTGCACCCAGCTGTGTCGAGAAACGCAGCGGAGCACCGCGGCGTCCCTCGGTCAAAAGCCCTGTTCCGGCATGAACCATAAGCTTGTCCGGCCCGCGCTCCGGATCGGTCATTACATCGAAAATCTTTTCGGCCACCTCCGTCGCTGCTTCATCCCAGCTGATTCTCTTCCACTTACCCTCTCCACGCTCTCCGACACGCTTCATAGGGTAGAGTATTCTGTCCTTTTCGTACATGATCTGTGAATGCTGGACACCTTTGTTGCACCCTCTAGGGTTGAAGTCTGGTATCTTCGCATTTATAGATGGATAGCGCGCCGACTGGTTTTCGCGCGTAACCACTCCGTTGTGCGACCAGACCTCCCACGCGCAGTTGCCCTGGCAGTTTACGCAGTGATACGCAAACCCGGTCTCTTCTTTCTTTCCGCGTGTAAAGTCGAACTCATTGCGATACATCTCTTCGGTGTATGTCGTGTTGGGATAGTTATCTTTCCCGTTCTCAACCTTCATGACACCCGTCTTTGCGAACAAACTTCCCTGTGACGCCACCAAAGCGGCAGTCACGCCGGAAAATTTCAAAAAGTCTCTTCGTTTCATGTTTTGCGTCATTTTAACTCTCCCTTATCGTCGAATCGGCAGATTCATATTGTTGCCCCAGGTATCCCACGCCCCTGTATAGACTTTTACGTTTTTGTATCCGAGCATCTGCAGTGCGGTTACGATGTCCGAACCGCGCCCGGCACCAACCTGGCAGTAGGCGTAGACAGTCTTGTCCTTTGTTATGCCGTATTTTTTGAAGGTCTCTTCCAGCTCTTTGAGAGGCCGGAAACTTTTCTTTCTTTCGAAATCGGTCACCTTTTTCCACTCAATGAAGGTGGAGCCCGGTATATGCCCGCCCCTCGCGACGTTATCCATCTTTCTCTCTCCGATTATCTCTATCATGCTTCTGGAATCCACGATAACGAATTTACTCTTTTTACCGTTTTTGAGAATATCCTGCATCGCATCGAACACCTCTTTGGTCCCGGCAATGGCACTAGTATCTATATCACTTTTGTTGATCTTGTAGTGTGTATGTTTGAAGTGTTTCTCCTTACCGCGCTGTACCAACAATTTTTTGGAAACCTGCTTCATCTGGGCGACGATCTCTTTTTTCTTGGCTTTCAGCTCGGCCATTTTCGCCTTGTCTCCCGCTTTTTTCGCTTTTTTGTACGCTTTTTTTACAGCTCTTTTCTCCTTTTTGAGCCTGTCGTATATTTTCTGATTCGGATCGAGCGCTTTTATGCCATCCTGTCCGCCGTCGAGGATATAGACCTTTTTATGCCCGTAAGATTTGAAAAAGCTATAGACTCCGGTAGCATTCGGGCCTCTCCAGTTGTCATAGGCGATTATCGTATCGCTCTTCTTTATCCCCTTGCTGCTTATATAGTGCTCTGCATGCTCGGGACACTGATAGAGCGGTTCGCACTCCAGGTTACCCATCAGATCCGCATGGTGCAGATGGTGTGCATACATATTTCGCGACCCTTTTATATGGCCGCCTTCAAACGCCGTTTCACTGTCTCCGCTAACGAAGACGTAGCCCGGTTTCCCGATCAGCTTTATCGCCTCTTCGGGCTGAATCGTAATCTTTTCCGCAGCCGGCAGCGCCGATGCAAAAAAGAGAGCCGCAAAGCAAAGCGTCCTGAACCACTGCTTCATCATAACTCCTTATGTCTTTGTTCAAAGTGCCTAATGCACCGATTTTTCGGGTTTCACCGACAACAATTCATTATAGAAACTAATTTCTTAAGCCAGCTTGAAAAGCGTCGAATCGCTCCATTTATATGGCGATAGCCTGACTTTACCCCAACTATATCGACCTATATCCAATTATCATGAATAGCTTCGGCAGTTAAACTGATCATGAAGTTCAAAAAGCCGATACGAATCCCTGCAAACCGTCTTCACCCTCAAGCTATATACTACGGTGTTGACTCCCGCCACCCTTTTTGCTACCATAATTTCAGCCCCTAATGCACAAGGGAACCTTCCTTGTGCAGACTTCGGCTTCAATCCCCTATGAAAGTGCTATATATTATGGATAGAGAGAGTTCGCTCGAAGAGCTGAAAAAGAGAGACTTGCCGCTGACAAGAGTAAAAGAGATCTTTGAAGCGTTTATGAACGATATGGAGATCGTCGGCCAGGTCGCCATGAATCTCAGTATGCGCACATCGGTATACGACAGAGACGGATGCGAAGACCCCCTGATGGAAGAGCTTCTGGTCAAACTAAGTGAAACGGAAGATATGGGGAGCCGCTGGGCAGTGGCGAAAAACCCCTATACCCCTGCCCATATATTGCAAAAACTTGCACAGGACAGCGTAAACCTCGTTAGAGCGCTGGCGGCTACAAACCCCAATACACCGGTTCCGACCCTCCAAAAGCTCTTCTCCGACGAAAAGATCGTAAGAGACGGCCTCTCCGGCAACCCATCGGTACCGGCCAAAATCCTTGCCGTACTCGCGGACGACTCCGATAAAATGGTACGCATGAGAGTCGCGGAAAACCCCTCTACGCCCGAAGAGGTTCTGCAAAAACTTTCAAAAGACAATGATGAGAATGTGGCAAAAGCCGCCGAAGCCAATCTTAAACAAAGAGGTGAAGCTTGAAACAGAATTTGGATACTCTCCCTCCTGCATATGAGAGCGTAGAGAGCCGTCTACTCGCACTTTTCTATTCCGGTGTATACATTACAAATGCCGAAATCGTCGAGATAGCGAAAGAGCTGGGGCTCGACCTGCCGATGAAGGAACGCACCGCCCTTTTAAAGCATCTCATGCGCCACGCCCACGACAACGGGGAGACCCCCAGGATGCTGAAAGGCTTCATAACGCTTCTAAAAAAGAGAATCCGGGCCTATCAGGCACTGGCGCAAAATTTTCCGGAAGCGTCGGATCTCGTAGGAGAGTGGATACATAAGGCCAACTCCACCATCTTGCTGCTGCAGCGCGAAATGAGGAGCAATCCGTATGAATAGGGAAGCCGTTATAAAAGAGCTCGCAAAAATAGACTATCCCGGGCTCGACAAATCCATCGTGCATATGAAAGTAGTCAAAGATGTCTTGGCCGAAAACGGCAAAATCACAGTTTTGCTATCTATGCAAAATGATGAAGCCTATATGGAAATAGAGTCGGCCATAGAAGATCTTTTCGGAGAAGAAATTACCGTAAAGAGGGATGCTCCCGCAAAAAAGAGCATCAATTACGGAAACACCTCCAACCCCAACAACAGAGCGCCGTACGCAAAAAGAGTCATAGCCGTCACAAGCGGAAAGGGCGGCGTCGGAAAAAGCACAGTCTCCGTAAATCTTTCTGTCGCCCTTGCTCAAAAAGGGTTCAGTGTAGGGCTTTTGGATGCGGATGTGTACGGCCCAAATATACCGAGAATGGTTGGCACGGCCCATGAGAAGCTGCGCTGGAACGAACGAGACAAGATAGTCCCGAGCGAGAACTTCGGCATAAAGATCATGAGCGTGGGCCTTACTACTCCCTCCTCCGATACGCCTCTTGTATGGAGAAGCTCGGTGGCGGTAAGTGCGCTTATTCAGTTTCTTGAAGATGTAGATTGGGGAGAACTCGACTTTCTGGTTATCGATATGCCCCCCGGAACGGGCGATATACAGCTCACGATGGCTCAGGAGCTGCCAATTACGGCCGGAGTCATCGTAACGACTCCTCAGCCAGTCGCACTCGACGATGTAAGCAGAGCCATCATGATGTTCAAAGATATAAAAGTTCCCATAGGCGGGCTTGTGGAGAATATGAGCTACTTCATAGCTCCCGATACCAAAAAGAGATACGATATTTTCGGAGAAGGTGGAGGAGAGAAGACAGCGACAAGATACTCGATTCCGTTTCTCGGCAAAATTCCTCTCGATATGCAGATCAGAGAGTTCTCCGACAATGGAACTCCGCCTGTCGCCATGGGAGATGAGCTTCAAAAAGAGTACTACAAAGAGATAGCGGAAAATCTTTTGAGAGAGATAGGACACCCCGCATAGAGGGTGCCCCGATAATTTAAAGCCCCTTTTAGTATCTGATTTTACGCAAAATGCGTAAAATCATCTCGAAATCTGAGATTTCGAAGTTTTATGGGGCTGTAGGGCCGGTCAGGCCCTGCCAAATTGCGGGCTTTGCCCGGAATTTGCGTAACATCAGTTAGTATCTGTATCGGATATAGACTCTGATATCCTGCGCTTTGTCTATCGCGCCCATCATTCTCCCCTGTGCGCTGTCAACCTCTATAGGGGTTCCGCCGTCGGCGAAAAAGCCGTTGCTGCCGGTATATTTGTAATCCATATATGTATACCTTACCTGTGCTGTCAACGTTTTGCCTACGAGCTCTTTATTGAACCATATCTCATACGCATCACCACGTGTCGCCAGCTTGCTGCCTGCGAGCGTATCTTCGGCATATGTGAAACTTCTCCAATACTGGCTTCCATGGTTATACTCAACACCGACTCTGGCGCTGTCTATAAGCTGGCACGGCCAGTTGGCACCCGCATAGATAGATGTGCCTGTCTTTTTGTCTGCGCTGCCGAGCATCCTGTTTCCATCCTGCGGATCTGTCTTGCTCGCCGCAAAGCTTACAAACATGTTGGTATCATCAAGCATATCGCTGATTCCCTCTCCGACTCCCTGCGCAAGCAGGCTTATTGCCGCACCGTACAGGTCCCCAACTTGCATAAAATTCCCCTGATAGTCAGGAATGCCGTCTCCTGTTACATCACTTGGAGCTCCGGCAAAAACAATACCTGGCAGGTTCCAGGCTTTGAAAGCTGTTGTATGCACCGAATACTGCCCATCATCATATGGAACAAATATGAATCCTGCAAGATCTGTGGCTTCATATCCGGGTACTTTATTGTAGTCGGTACCATTCCCGCTGATAACCAGCTGGTTGTTCACGCCGTATACAAAACCGGGGGTGATACCGGCGTATCTCACACTCGCATTTGTCATACCGCGGCCCATGCAGAGCTTGAAATACATTCCCGATACTCCGGTTACGTTACTCAAATCAAACTTGAGACTGGCACCGTCAAACTCCGTATTTATTATATGCCCCAGTGGAGATTTCGGATTCTGATCTTCACGGTAGCTGGCAAGAAGGCCATCTGTGGCGGGTCGTCTACCAAGACTGGCTGTCCATGGAATGTCAGCTCCCAAAAAGCTGTCGCCGAAATAGAGCCAGTAAGCCTCTTTTACTCTGAGCTCTCCGTTGGGGTTGGGTGTCTCATTCACAACCCAGTCAAAGTAATTGAAATTGGCACCAAACGTATTTGTCATCTGTCCATACGCTTTGTAGTAGCTGATCAGCCCTTTAAATACTACGTTGTTTGTCGGTGCATACCCCATACCGAGCCATAACCTGTTTGTAAAAATCTGATTCCAGCTGGAGTTTCCGTTAATATCCTTGTAACCTATTACATCATAAGCTGTTCTGAAATCTACGTTCCACTTTATATTGTCATTTAGCGCGGCAGCTTTGAGCTGACTCATCTGCTTTTTAATTCTCTTCGCGTCCAAGCCTTTTGTCTGCTTTTTCAAAGCAGCTACCTCTTTTTTCAAAGCTTCCAGTTCCGCCTTTAGATCGGCATCCGACGCGAACCCTACCGATGCGGCCACCGCGGCAGCCGCCGACAAAGCTATAAATTTCCTCATTCCTACTCCTTCTTATGTTTGATTTGTCGCCATCGGACTTGATATTGCAAGGAATGCGAAAAAAGACTTTTCGCAAAAATCCAACACCAAACCTCCGATGGCACTTGAGCCTCCATATATACAGCCATAACACTATAGCAGATATACCGATCGTCAAGATTGCTCTATATAATCGGCATATTCAGCCATTCATTTATATTATATATGTATAC